>NZ_JBJGXI010000006.1:0-145918 GCF_045635475.1 Radiobacillus sp. PE A8.2
TATTCAATTAAAATGAAAAAAATGTCATAAAGTTAAAAAATTTGCAATAATATAGTCCAAAAGTGGGCTTAATCATGGTATGATATAAGATAAATAACTTGGATATATCTCCTTATAAAGATGGTTCTAAAAGTCCGGGAAAAATAACTTCGGGATTTTGCATTGATGTGTTCTAGAGTTACAATGTGTAACTTTTAGATGAATCGTCTCTTAATTTCATTGTGAATTTGTCCTCCCTTTTTGATCATTACTTATAAGACCGGTCGAGTATTAGGAGGTTTAAAATGGCGTATATTATTGGGATTATTTTGTTTATTATTGCATTAATTATATTTGGATTGATTTTAAGAAAACGTATATATGATGATGTGGACCGTTTAGAGGGCTGGAAATTAGATATCATGAATAGGAATGTCTCATCCGAACTTGCTCGAGTAAAGGCATTAGTTTTATCGGGTGAAACACAAGAAAAATTTGAGTCTTGGAAAGGCCGATGGGATTTTATTGTTACTCGAGAATTACCTGATCTTGAAGAGTTTTTGTTTGATGCGGAAGAGGCAGCAGATCGATTTCGAATATTGTCTGCTAAAAAACACTTGCAGTCTGTCAATGACACATTAGTGGCAATTGAAAAAGATATTGAACAGATGTTTGAAGAATTAGACCATCTTATCGATACGGAACAGCATAGTCGCGAAGAAATGGCAGAAGTAAAACCGTTAATTAGCAGATTAAGAAATAAACTTATTCAAAATAGCTACCAGTATGGAAAAGCCGAGATTCGTTTCGATGTTGAAATTGATGAGTTAGCTGAAAAGGTAGTACAGTATGAAGAATTAGTAAATGCAGGGAATTACTTTGAGGCACAATCTGTTGTTGGTATTCTACAAGAAGAAATACAGTTACTTGAGGAACAAATTGATGTTTTTCCAGCTATGTATAAGAAATGTAAAAATGAACTTCCAGCTGAGATTGATTCGTTAATTTCCGGAATGAAAGATATGAAGGAAGAAGGATATCACATTGAATACCTTGGTTTTGAAAAAGAATTGTTAGCACATCAAGAAAGGTTAGTATCGAGTGCAACTCAGTTAGAAAAAGGCAGTTTATCGGATGCAACTGAAATTATTTTACCGATTGAAGAAAGAATCGCTGAAATATACCATCTGCTTGAAAAAGAAGCACTCGCAAAAAGTTTTCTAGATCAACATTTGCCAAGTTATCGCAAAAAATTAGCGGAAGTTACCAATTCGTTTAAAGACACAAAACAAGAAGTAGAGAAACTTCAAGAAACATATTTCTTTGAGGATAGTGATTTGGAATTACATCTCCATATGGACAAATGGATTGCGCAACTAAATAAGTTAGTTGAAGAGTTACAAGCAAATATTGGGGAAGAAAATCACCCTTATATAGAATCAAGAGAATCTTTTGAACAAGCGATTACAGAATTAGAAGAAGTACAAGCAAATCATGAAGAATTTAAGCAAAAGTTAAGGGACTTACGAAAAGATGAGTTAGATGCGAAAGAAAAAGTATTAGAATTGCGAAAATCATTGTTTGAAACGAATCGAAAACTAGAAAAAAGTAATATTCCTGGTATACCAGCATTTATTTGGAAACTGATGGATGATGCGACGGAAAATTGTAGTCAAGTCGTATTAAAGCTCGACAAGCAACCGTTAGACATGGGTGAGGTTCATCATGTACTACAGGAAGCTGAGAAATCAGTCCTTACGTTAATCGATCAAACAGAAGCTTTGCTCGATCAAGCAGGACTTGTTGAATTTGTTATTCAATATGCGAACAGATATAGAAGCCAATATGCGATATTATCTGCCAAGTTATACGAGGCAGAAAATATGTTTAGACAATATGATTATGAAAATGCGCTACAGCAAGCAGTTCAGGCACTTGAAGAGGTTGAACCAGGAGCCATAGATAGAATTGATCAATATCGTAAAATACCAAGTTAACTTATAGAAAATCCCTTGCAGTATGCAGCAAGGGATTTTTCATGGTTGTAAGCCTCAGAATAATCGTTTATCTTTATAAAAGGCTATAGTTAAATACATAATAAATATATGTGGAAATGTGTGCCGGCGCCAAAAGGAGTTTAACTAATGATTTATTTAGATAACAGTGCTACGACAAAACCATTGCCAGAAGTACTTGATAGCTTTCGCCAAGTTTCTGAGAAATATTATGCAAATCCTTCGTCGATTCACCGGTTTGGTAATGAGGCAGAACGCTTGTTAAGAAAAGCTAAACAACAGGCAGCAGATCTATTACGGGTTTCAGCAGATGAAATTGTATTTAATTCTGGTGGAACGGAAGGTAATAATACGGCAATAAAAGGTATCGCGCTTCAGCACCAGCATCGTGGCAAACATATTATTACAACATCCATAGAGCACCCTTCTGTATTACAAGCTTGCAAATCATTAGAGAAGCTAGGCTTTTCAATCACATACTTACCGGTTAATCATTTTGGTATTGTATCAGTTTCTGATGTAGAGCGAGCGATCACTAATGATACAATCTTAATTAGTATCATGCACGTAAATAATGAGTTAGGGTCTATTCAACCAATTGAAAAAATAGGAGAAATTGCAAAAAATCATCAAAAGTTGTTTTTCCATGTAGATCATGTGCAAGGTTTTGGTAAAGTTCCTCTATCGTTAACAGGTAGTAGCATTGATCTTTGTACGATATCTGGTCATAAAATACATGGGTTAAAAGGCACAGGTTTGATGTACATTAAGCAAAATACGGCATTATTTCCATTGTTACATGGTGGAGACCAAGAGGGAGCAATACGGTCTGGAACAGAGAATCTTGCAGGTATCGTTTCGCTCGTTAAAGCAATGCGGATCACTTTGGAAAAACAATCAACAGACAGTTTTTATTTAAAAAAATTAAACCAAACTTTGCGTGAACAATTATCAATGTTGAAAGCTGTTGTTATTAACTCACCAGAGCACCATGCACCGCATATTTTAAATGTTTCTGTGCCTCATTTTAAGCCAGAAGTGATTATCCATGCTTTAGGTGAGCGAGGTATTTATATATCAACAAAATCGGCATGTTCATCAAAGCAGCCAGACGAAAGTGCTGTGTTAGCAGCCTGTGGTCTGCATCAAACACGAACGAACTCAGCATTAAGAATTAGTCTTTCATATGACAATACCGAACAAGAAATAATAACTTTTTGCGCAGCATTACGCGATGTGTTAAAGGAATTAAGTAAAGTGATGGGGTAGATACGATGAATTATGAGCACATTTTAATTCGCTATGGTGAATTATCATTAAAAGGAAAAAACAGAAAACTTTTTATACAAAGACTACATGAAAATGTTAAAGAAAAGCTTCGTGATGTTCCGAATGCTAGAATTAAGCAATCTAGAGACCGGATGTTTATTTTATTAAATGGCACAAATCCTGATATCATTATCGAAAAGTGTAAGGATATATTTGGGATTCAGAGCTTCAGCTTAGCAATAAAAGTTGAAAATGAAGAAGAAAAAATTAAACAAGCAGCTTTATTTGCGCTGTCAGAAGCGAAAAATGTGAAAACATTTAAAGTGACAGTAAAACGAATTAATAAAAATTATCCGATTGATTCCCAGGCGATGAATCAAGTACTGGGAAAACATTTACTTATTAATACGGAGGATATCACTGTTGATGTTCACCATCCGGACATAGAGGTCCACGTTGAAATTCGTAATGAAGCTACGTATATTACTTCGGAAAAGATACTAGGTGCAGGTGGTCTTCCTGTTGGTACTTCTGGAAAATCTTTGTTGTTAATGTCAGGTGGAATTGACAGTCCGGTGGCAGGGTATTTGACGATGAAAAGAGGTGTAGAGTTAGAAGTTATTCACTTCCACTCACCACCTTATACGAGTGAACGAGCCAAGCAAAAGGTGATTGATTTGACGCAAAGGTTAACAAGCTTTGGACATCAAATCCGTGTACACATTGTTCCATTTACAGCGTTGCAACAAAAAATTTATAGAGAAATCCCGCACGGATATTCCATGACAGTGATGAGACGTATGATGCTCCGTATTAGTGAAGCAGTAGCAAGTAAACAAGGAATCTTATCTTTAACAACAGGTGAAAATTTAGGTCAAGTAGCAAGCCAAACAATGGAAAGCATGCATGCGATCAATGCCGTTACAAACCTTCCGATTATTCGCCCATTGATCACAATGGATAAAGCGGAGATCATAAGGATTGCACAACAAATCGAAACGTATGACATTTCAATCCGTCCGTTTGAAGATTGTTGTACTGTATTTGTACCTACAGCACCGAAAACAAGACCTAAATTGGAAAAAGTAATTCAACATGAGGGCTTTACAGATTTAACCGAAGATCTTGAGACAACGATTGCTAATATTGAGACGATCGAAATACACCCGTCATCAGCCACGGCGGATGAATTCAGCGAACTATTATAATTTGGAGAAACTTGAAACAACTACCATTTTCAAATTTGTATTGAATTCTTCTTTTTGCACATTCTAGATAATGTAGCAGGGAGGAGGTGACATTCAATGGCAGATAACAGTTCAAACCAACTTCTAGTTCCTGGTGTGGAACAAGCATTAGATCAAATGAAATATGAAATTGCACAAGAGTTTGGCGTACAGCTTGGTGCTGATACAACTTCTCGTGCCAACGGTTCTGTTGGAGGAGAAATCACGAAACGTCTAGTACAAATGGCTGAACAACAAATGGGCGGTACAAAATAATAATAGATGGCATAAAATGAAAGGGTAGCTAATCGCTACCCTTTTCTTTTTGTGCTTAATTTGATAATCTTATGAAAATAAACCAAAAATTTCTAATGTAGAGGAGAACATGTTATGGGTGTGTTATGGTATGGCGGAACAATTTATACAATGGAATCAGAGGGAGTAACAGTAGAATCCGTATATACTAATGATGGCAAAGTTATTGATGTAGGGTCCTATCAAACACTTTCCAATAAATATAAAGATGAAATCACTGAGCAAAATGATTTGAACGGATCGATTATGTTTCCAGGTTTCGTGGATAGTCATTTACATATAATTGGCCATGGAGAGAAACTGATACATCTTGATTTATCTGCCATGACCTCAGATCAGGAGGTTAAGCAATCTTTAAAAGAGCGGATCAAGCACATCAAAGAGGGAGAATGGATTATCGGTGAGGGCTGGAATGAAAACCAGTGGGAAGCACCAAGAGTTATTCATAAGGATGAATTGGATGAAATCGCACCAAATAATCCGATGGTACTAACGAGGGTGTGTCGCCACGCATTAATTGCAAATTCCGCAGCGATGAAAATAGCTAACATTTCAATGCAGACAGAAGATCCCCAAGGAGGTAGGGTCGTACGTGATGAAAATGGAGTTCCAACCGGTTACTTTTTAGATACTGCTCAAGACTATATAAAAGAAGGCATTCCTGCTGTGTCAGAGGAATATTTAACACGTGTAGTCGAGCAAGCGGTGGATGACTTGTATCAATATGGCTTAGTTGGAGGGCATAGCGAGGACTTGTATTACTATGGAGGTTTTAAGAAAACACTGAATGCTTTCAAACAAGCGATTGATGGCGAAAAACGAAAATTCAGAGCACATCTACTCGTTCATCATGAGGTATTTAATGACATGATAAGCGAAGGGCTTGTCTATAAAGACGGTACGGAATTTATTGAATTAGGTGCGATGAAAATTTTCGCCGATGGGGCACTTGGAGGACGGACTGCTTGGCTCACGAAGCCATATGAAGATGATCCGACTAATTCTGGTATTCCCATTCATACAGAACAGGGATTAATCGATTTAGTTAAACAAGCAAGAGAGAATGGCATGCCAGTTGCTGTTCATGCGATTGGTGATCAAGCTGTTTGGACAATAGCTAACATTATCCAAAATTACCCGCTTTATAATGGCCGTCGCGACCGAATTATTCATGCCCAAATCGTTAATCCAGAACTGTTGGATTTGCTTCAATCTTTGGATGTTGTTTTGGATATACAACCAACATTTGTCGCATCTGATTTTCCGTGGATTATTGATAGAATTGGATTAGAACGAGCAGTCTTGTCTTATCCGTGGAAAACATTTTTATCACGAGGTATCGCATGTGCTGCAGGTTCTGATGCCCCGATCGAACAAATCAACCCATTACTCGGTATCGAAGCAGCAGTCCTACGTAAGTCTTCAATGGATGGGAAGAGTTACAATAAACAAGAATGCTTGTCCGTTTATGAGGCAATCTCTTTATATACGAAAGGAAGCGCCTATATTATCGGTGAAGAGAATCATAGAGGGATAATAGCGCCGGGATTTACAGCTGATTTCACTGTCTTTAATCAAGATTTGTTTAAAATTAAACCGGAAAAAATTGTAGATACAAAAATCGTCATGACCGTTGTTGATGAACAAATTGTTTACGACAAATACGCAAAAGAGTGAATACTATTTTTCTAAACAAAAAAGAGCACATTACTGGATACTATCAGTAATGTGCTCTTTATTCGAATGCAACCTTCCTTGTTTTCTATAAAAATGTACGTTGGACGCGGTCCCAGAAGGAATTGTTTTTTAGTTTAACTAATTTGATTCTGTTTTCACTTAATGTGAATGTCAAATCCTTAATGTTTCGAACCGAATATGCTTCGTTATCGAGACCGACAATTGGATAATCATTACCATCCTGTATAACTTCCAGTCTCAATGTCCGTTCCTTATCAAGGATGAACGATGAACCTAATGTACGGTAACGATTATTGTTCAAAGACGCAAGCTCAGTCACCTGAAAACAAGGAAGCTTTGGATCGACTACCGCTCCATGAGTAGATTTGTTATAGCCAGTGCTTCCTGTAGGTGTAGCAACAATTAAGCCATCACCACGGAATGTTTCAAAATGATTATCATCGATAAATACATCTATGACTATGGTTTTTATTAATGGTGATCGAATACTAGCTTCATTTAAACATTGGAACCGTGTTTCCCCATTGATTAGCACATCAATAATTGGAAAACGACGAACTTCTATCTCTTCATTCATCATCGAATTTACCATTTCATCAAAGTGATCAAGACTAAAATCGCAATATAATCCCGCTTCATTTGAGCGAGCTATCCCCGTGTAAAGGCAATCTTGACGGAATCCTGTTTTACGAACAGCCTGCAAAAATGCTCCATCGCCACCAACACTAATGATAATATTTGCTTGTTTATCGTCATCTACAATCGTAAAACCATTCTCTTTCGCTAAAGCAAATAAAGGTTGCATCTGCTTTTCAAGCTCTTCTTCCCTTGGATAGTAAAAGTATAAATTTCGACGGTTGTCCATTCAAAGCTCCTCCTAACATCATCTGTAAACATGTACATATTATCATCATTCTACTTAGAATTATAGCAATTTAACTAGCTTAGTCAATTTCATAAACCTGATTTTAAATCATGTGTATGTGAATGGCTATGCAAGGTAATTATCAAATTGACTCATGTTTAGTATCTCGGTTTTTAGAAAATAATGTGGATATGGAGGTGTCGAAATGGTTTGGATTTATTTATGTATTGGCATTATTCTCTTGCTCATTCTTTGTTTATTCCTCCGTATTTATGCAAATTTCGAATACAAGCTTGAACAAGACAAAGAGCTATTATCGGTTAATGTCCGTATTATCGGAATTAATATAATTAATAAAGAAATGCCACTTCTTGGATTGGACAAGGATGATACTTCGTTAGATGACATGATAGAAAATATGGACATTACATCTGAGGAACCAGCAAAAAGTTTCCTTCAAAAATGGAAGCAATGGAAACATACCTTTAATAAGCTACTTCGAATTAAAGCTGTAGTTTTTAAGAATATGTCAAAAGTGTGTGTGCACCAATTAAATTGGGAGTCAAAGGTCGGCACAGGAGATGCAAGTAGTACAGGTATATATTGTGGTGGTGTGTGGAGTGTAAAGGGGATCGTAATTAGTTTTATATCCACTCATATGCAGCTGAAATGCACACCGCGCATAATGGTTCATCCGTTATTTCAGCAAAAGCTTGTTCGTACAAAGTTATCATGTATGGTATCGATTAAAGTCGGGCAAGCTATTTACGCAATCATTCAGTTAATGAAACACGTTGAAGTAAATAAACAACAGCAGTCAACAGCGCATACATAAAAGGAGGTAATCGGTAAATGAGTGAACATCCAATTGAAGGATTAATGACAGCCGCTATGGAAAATTTGAAAGATATGGTTGACGTCAATACGATTATCGGTGATCCGATTGAATCACCGGATGGTAGTGTAATTATTACTGTGTCAAAGGTAGGATTCGGCTTTGCAGCAGGTGGTAGTGATTTTGCTAGTGGTCAGTCAAGTAGCAGTGATGATAGCCAATCACAAGTACTTCCATTTGGTGGAGGTAGTGGCGGCGGTGTATCGATTACACCCATTGCATTTTTAATCGTCAATCAGAAAGGTGTACAAATGGTACATCTCGATCAGCATACACATCTCTATGAAAAAATGCTTGATTTAGCACCACAAGCTATAGAGAAAATTCAAGAAATCTTAAAAGGTAATGGTAGCAAAAAAGAAAAAGTAGACAAAAGTAAAAAAGAAGAAGAACCAAAACCTAAACAGAAGGAAAAAGATTCAGAAGATGAGGAACCAATCATTTAGATGTCATTTAGCTGTTAAATCAATAGTTAGTCAGGTACATCTTCGAACTAAATTGGTGATAGGATAGCAGTATATAGAAATAATCGAATTGACTCAAATAGTAAATATTAGACAACTTGTAAAACTGCCTTCATAATAACAATAAGGCAGTTTTTACAATGTAAATGAGGAGGAATAATATGGCAGACGTAACGTTTAAAGGAACCCCAATGACACTAGTTGGTGATGAAGTAAAAGAAGGGTCACAAGTACCAAACTTTACTGTCCTAGACAATGCATTAAATGAAGTAACGTTGGAGGACTTTAAAGGACAAGTACTGATCATTAGTGTTGTACCATCAGTTGATACTGGTGTGTGTGCTGAACAGACAAAACGATTTAATGACGAAGCGGAAAAGCTCACTAATGTTAAAGTACTAACAATCAGCATGGATTTACCATTTGCACAGAAAAGATGGCGTGCAGCTAATGGAATTGAACATGTTGACATTTTTTCAGACCATCGTGATGCAAGCTTTGGAACGAATTTCGGCGTACTAATGAAAGAATTGCGTTTGTTAGCTCGCTCTGTATTTATTATAAATGCAGATGGCAAAGTAACTTACACAGAATATGTAAACGAAGGAACGAACCATCCCAATTACGATGCAGCATTAGAAGCGGTCAAAAAAGTAGTAGAGTAACAGCATAGTATACGATGACCCGGCCGCAATAAAGCCGGGTTTTCTATGGCTATACATATAGATTCGTGTTTGTGGAAGAATGGAGGAACAGAACTTGGAACAAACTAAAGTAGAGCAATTATTCAGATGGATCGACGAAACAACAGAAAATGTTGAGCAACATATGGATATTCCTTATGTAGATAGTTTAACCTTAGCTCTTGAATATTTATTTTCTGGGGAAGAAACAGAAGAAATGAATGATTTAACAAAGCATGAGCTACAAAAAAGCGTTAAAAATATAGATATTGAACAATTTAAAAAGGAAGAGATTAGAAAAGCGATCCAACTAGCTGCTTTGAAAGGCATGAAAGGTGCTACACAACAGCAACATTTGATGACGCCAGATACTGTCGCGATGTTTATTGGGTATCTTGCTAATAAATTTACGAGAGCGAAAGAGAAACTACACTTGTTTGATCCGGCATGTGGAACGGGAAATCTAATTACTGCGGTTGGTAATCAATTAGATAATATTGAAAAAGCATTTGGTAGTGAAGTGGATCCATCACTTATAAAACTTTCTTACATTAGTGCAAACTTACAACAGCAAGAAATTGAATTTTTTCATCAAGACAGCTTAAGACCATTTCTGTTAGAACCAGTGGATCTTATCGTGTCTGATTTGCCAGTTGGTTATTACCCGGACGATTTGCAAGCGAACAAATATGAATTAAAGGCCGATCAAGGGCATTCGTATGCGCATCATCTTTTCATTGAACAAAGTGTGAATTATATGAAAGATGGTGGATATCTTTTATTTGTCGTACCTAATTTTCTGTTTGACAGTGACCAATCGGACAAATTACATGTGTATTTGCAAAAGCATACACATATTGTCGGACTCTTGCAGCTACCAGCTAGCTTGTTTAAATCAGAGAACAATGCCAAGAGCATTCTCGTGTTACAGAAGAAGGGGGAAGGCACAAAAGCACCGAAGCAAGCATTGATGGCGCAATTACCTTCTTTTAAAAATCCAGCTGCAATGGATCAAATTTTAGGACAAATGCATGCGTGGTTTAAGCAAGAAGGATTAGTCTGAACCTTGTGAAAATATAAACATTGCGTAGGAAACGTTATCATTGCCTCTTCGTATTGCAAACTGATCATGCCGATGGTTACAATGGAGATGTCCTAATCTCGAACCTTAAATTATGAAAGGGCTGAATTTATAGTGAGCAACATTCTTGCGATTAACGCTGGTAGCTCGTCTTTAAAATTTCAATTAATTGAAATGCCAGTTGAAAGAGTTATTACGAAAGGCTTAGTGGAACGTATTGGTTTAAATGACGCTGTATTTACAATAGAAGTGAACGATGAAAAAGATACAACCGTAACTGATATCCCTAATCATGCAAAAGCGGTCGAAATGTTACTTGAAAAATTAACATCAACAGGTATCATTCAATCATTAAATGAAATTGATGGTATTGGTCATCGTGTCGTACATGGTGGTGAACGCTTTAGTGATTCAGTAAGAATTACGGAGCAAGTGATCCAAGAAATAGAAGAAGTGTCGGATTTAGCTCCATTGCACAATCCAGCAAATTTAACCGGCATACGTGCTTTTAAAGAAATATTACCAGAAGTACCGGCGGTTGCAGTATTTGATACGGCATTTCATCAAACGATGCCGGAGCAATCTTACTTATATAGTTTGCCTTATGAATATTATAAAAAGTATGGTATCAGAAAGTATGGATTCCATGGAACGTCACACAAGTATGTATCTGAGAGAGCATCTGATTTATTAGGAATTCCGTTAAATCAACTGCGCCTGCTTTCTTGTCATCTTGGTAATGGTGCAAGTATTGCAGCTATTGAAGAAGGAAAATCGATTGATACATCAATGGGATTCACACCATTAGCGGGAGTTACAATGGGAACACGATCCGGTAATATTGATCCAGCATTAATTCCTTACATCATGGAAAAAACAGGTAAGACTGCTCATGAAGTGATGAATGTTTTAAATAAAGAAAGCGGAATGTTGGCACTGTCAGGTTTCTCAAGCGACTTGAGAGATATCGAAGACAAAGCTAATAATGGTGATCACCGTGCGGAACTAGCATTGGAAGTATTCGCTGCTCGTATTCACAAATATATTGGTTCCTATGCAGCGCGAATGAAAGGAATCGATGCGATTATTTTTACTGCGGGCGTTGGCGAGAACAGTACAACGATTCGTGCACGTGTGTTAGAGGGATTAGAATTTATGGGTGTGTATTGGAGCCCTACTTTAAACAATGTACGTGGTAAGGAAGCATTTATTAACTATCCACACTCACCTGTTAAAGTAATTGTTATTCCAACAAACGAGGAAGTTATGATTGCTCGTGATACGGTACGGTTGGCTGGGAAAACCTTGGTATAATAGGCTTTTTGAGCCTTTCGACAATTGAAAATATGGTAAAAATGGTACTGAACAAACCATAACCAACTTTTTAAACAACCTTTTTCTATGCTATGTGGAAAGGGGTTGTTTTTTTATTGGCAGAAAATAAAAATCCAGTTTATCGAAAAACAAAAAGGAATATCAAAAATAAAACCTACACCATAGATGATGCGAGAGAAACTGTACTAAAAATTAAACAGTTAGAAGGATTGACTAAAAACTCCATCATAAATTATGAGAAATTATTCAATGATTTAGACAGATTTTTTGGTGAAGTTAGAGAAGTTAATTTATTGTCTGTTGATGATGGTCGTAACTTTATCCAATGGCAACTTAACGAAAAAATCCAGTTTAAAAATCAAAAGCATCGAAAAACAAAAATAAAAGGTGTTTCAATCAGCAGTGCTAATACATACTTACAAATTGGTAAAGCAGCATTTGAGGTATTAAAAAATGAAGGGGTTGTAAGCGAGAATATCTTTTCTAAAATCAGACCCATGAGAGAAAAAGAAAAGATAATCGAAACTTTGACAATAAACGAAATAAATAAATTGTTTCGATCTATGGATAAGACGATTTATTCAGAGTTTCGTGAGTACGTGATTTGTCACTTTATGCTTGACTCGTTTGCTAGGATTAATTCAGTCTTACATGTGAAAAAATCAGACATTGATTTTGAAAGGCAAGCCGTAACTTTTCAACAAACAAAAAATGGTAGGGTTCACATAGTTCCTTTATCTAAATCGACAATAAAATTAATACAAGAATTGATATTGGAAACAAGCGATTTTAACAGTGAATACCTGTTCTTGAATGTATTTGGAGATAGGCTTACAGCAGATACGTTTAGAAAGCATTTTAGAGAGATTGTGGAGCGTTCTGGATTAGATAAGAGGGTTAATCCTCATTTATTCAGACATACGGCTTCAAAGTTGTTTTTAGAGCAAAATGGGAATATCCGTGTCTTGCAGAAAATATTGGATCATTCAGCGCTTGAAACTACTTCCCGGTATGCCCATGTATTAGATAAAACAATACAAGAGCAACATAGGCAGTTTTCGCCTGTTAACTTACTGAAGCAAAAGAAGAAAACAAAGACAAGACTATAAAAAAACAAAAAAAAGACCGCTTGGAGTCGAGTCCAAACAGTCGTACGCTATGTCTGCGTCAACAGACATCAAATAATTACCTAACATTATTATACAAAAAATGTTGTTAAAAAGCAACTTTTTATTTAGGTGTGCGATTTTTTAGACTCCCGAACGGTTAAGGGAGAGTAAACAAATGATATTATCCAATGCCGATTATAGTAATTACAAAAAATTATCAAAATTTGAGAATACAGAACACCTAAATAATTCTATTCGTGGATTCCTGTATAAATACAAGCATGAATTAAATCAATCAGTTATTGACGTGTACCGAACTATTGCCAATTTTGCTGTGAAACTGTCTGGAGTGGCTTTTTTGAAGCAACAAACTATCGCTGAAATTATTGGTAAATCCATTGCTACAATTAAAAGATCACTAAAAGTATTAAAAGATTTAAAAGCAATAGAAATCCATCGAACAAAAAGAGAAAAAGGACGTATTAAAGGCGGTTTTGGTCACAACGTTTTTGTTATCTGTGATCTATCGGATGAACTATCGGGTGAACTATCGAAAATGAACCATCGAGAGGAAGCTGAAACTCCTTGTCACCAAACACAAAAGCAACAGAATTATGCTAAGGAATCTAGTCATTCTGAATCTAACCATCTTAAAGAATTTAAAAAACGTAAGACAAACCTAAATTATGATAAAGAATTTCTAAGTAGTAATTTGCCTAGACAATTTGTAGACACAGTAAGCAGTTTTCACGACAATCAGACGGTTTTTAACTTGTGGAATAGATTATGTCTTGCAACTAAAAAACATGCCGACAGTAGCCTTATTTTAAGCCACATTGACATGTTTATTAAAACTTATAAGGAATGCATCTGGAAATTCAAAACTAATCGTATACAAGGCGATTTTATCGGATACGTATACGGTGCTTGGGTTAATACCTGTAAAAACATAATTTTGGAGCAAAATTCCAGAATTGGCTTGTATTATGATTGGCTTGCCTAGTCTGCTGGGACAAATTCAACTATGTCTTGTATTTCACATTCCAGATACTCACAGATCAATGCAATTACATCTAGAGCCACATATTCATTATGTTTCATCTTGTGCAGCGTAGATGGTGATATGCCAAGATCATCCTTTAAATTTTGTTTGATTTTATCTTTGTCAATTAATGTTTTTTCAAATGGTTTATAACTAGGTCTGATTTTCGTTGCTTTACGTCTTGGATTTTTAACCATTTTTATCCCTCCTAATTAAGTATTATAACAAAAGTTCGATAAGTTGTATAAAAAGTGTTGCAATGTAGTTCGATATGTAATATTATTATATATAACAAATCGAATGTTTATGATATTTATTTTTGGAGGTATTAAATGCCAAGAACAAAAACGGACATTTTCATGGTCGTCTGCTGGATAGGATCAATGGTATTTATGTATTTCTCAGTAAGTTAAATGGAGGGTGAAAAAATGGCTATCACAGGTAAAATGTGGGAGGTAGCACAATTGTTGGAGAACATTGGAGAAGCACGTTTTGGGAAAATTGAAATGTCGCCAGAAATCGATGAAGAATCATATGTTGAAGACGTGAGAAAAAGAATACCTGAAATGGAAAAAGCATTATTGAAGTTAAAGAGGTATATGAAGGATGACGAGTAAATGAGAACAGAATTGTTCGGCTTTAAATTAACTGCCACAAAGATGCATGTACCCGAACTTGATAAAGGTGAGCGTAACCCGTATACATCGGGGGATGAAATTGGCAATCCATATTTCAAAGATAAGAAAATTGAAATTAAAGAAGATGACGTAATGGAGGTGTTGCGATTACTAAAGCAAAAAGGTTACGATGTTTCATCACTAGAATAATGAATGTTTATATATATAAACGGAATTTTGAGAACATTCAAACATTTAACTACCAATTATATGAGAAAGCCAGTACAATTATTACAAGTAAATCATCTAGTTCAGTCACCTTGTGTTTTTAAAAATAAAAAGCAAGGGGAGAAAAGCAAATGGAGATCAAGTTGAATGATAACATATTACTGGATTATAACATTACAGGAATTTGGAAGCACAGGTACAATTTTTTAGTGAGTAACGACAACGATCGTTTAGATTTTGAAATATTTCTAGAGGAACAGGGAAGTGTACCAGAGGCAATGTGGATGCTTAGAAAGCAAAGGATTGACGAAAATTTGCCAAGAAGAAGAGAGTTTGCAATGAAATACAGAAGAAATAAAAAAGAGGCTCTTGAAATGCTTATGCAAGAACCTGTTGACAATTGCGAAATTGAAGTACTCGATGGTCACACCGCATATTGGATATATGACACCTTTCTAGAAGATATGTCGCACACAGTGCACAGTTTGGCTAATTATTTTAAATTTGCTAATTGCAAAGATGATTATCTAACCATGTTCGAGGATAGGGCATAAAACTTATATGGCTGTTACGATTAACTGTGGCAGCCATGAAATTATCTGTTGACAATGTGTTATTCCTATAATATACTTACAACTTTTATA
Source organism: Radiobacillus sp. PE A8.2 (assembly GCF_045635475.1). NCBI lineage: Bacteria > Bacillati > Bacillota > Bacilli > Caryophanales > Bacillaceae > Radiobacillus > Radiobacillus sp. PE A8.2. The sequence goes on from NZ_JBJGXI010000006.1 coordinate 15,466, forward strand.
AATAAATACGATTTATAGTAATTTTTTATTGACAATATACATTTAAAAATGTTATATTTATTAATTGACATTTTATAAGATTGTGTTAATATAAAAGTGTAACCAAAGAGGAAATCTATTAATCTATTGGGATAAAAATCAGAAAAGGTGATCTAATCTTTAATGTTTTTTTGTAGATTTATCTTGGTTAAAATGTATAACTTGAAGGAGGTGAACAAGTGGATTGTACAATTGAAAAGCAATTAAAACAAATGGAATATAACGTGAGACAGGCAGGAAAAGCGATGTTGCAAGAAAGCAAAAGAGAAGTAGCTTGGACAGATAAGAGATGCAAAGAAATTTATACTAAACTAATAAACTATGCTGGCGGAACAAAGATTGTAAGAAAAGGAATGCAAGGCAAAGCTAAACAACTTGCAATAACGTCTTTTCTAAAGGGAATAGAACCAAATTATGATAAATTTAAAAAAAGTGTTGAAATTGCTAATAGTAAACAAAGTAAACATCAAAAATAAAGGAGATGGTTTAAATGGAAGCAAACAATACTGTAAATTTGGAAGAGGTTAAGCACAAAAGGGAATTAAGAGAAGCAAAGGAAATGGTTAATGCAGTTCATTTGATTGGTGAGGATAGAGGGAATCAAGTTGATCTTTTAATTGATTTCATTGAACAAAATGGACTAGATGAAAAACTAATTGATCATATGAAAGATATTGAGAACCAAGAGGAAATTCCAATGTATAGGAGTGCAGCAAAGGCATTCAATGATTACTATGTACATGACATTTTTGTGATGAATGAGTATGACCAAAACAAAGAAATGTTGGAAGAAGGTTCTGATTTTTTGTTGGAACCAAATAAGCCTTTACTTAAAGTAGATAACCCGATCGATTATGGAGAATTACCGATTGTAATTGCAGATAGAATGAATGGTTATTAATAATAGAATTAAAAAAGAATATAGCAAATTTCATATATTGAGAATTAAAGGAGTGATAAATGATTGAAGGAAAGGTACTTCATAGATATTGAAAAAAGAAATGATAAATATGAAAGTGTGTTTGTAAAGGATGGCAATGACAAAGAAATCATCCACGTAGGTACTGGTGATTTCTACAGGGACTATGATTTGGTCAATAACTTACTAAACGAACTGAAACGACAACTGAATATAAATGTCTTACGATTAACAAGTATAGACGACTACATGTTTAAGATTAACAACTAATCTTTTTTATTTGTTGCGTTTTAATATGAAAAAGTGCATACCAAACGCATTATAGTATTTAATGTCGTAATAACAATATTATAGCGACATTGATATTGATTGTCAAATACAAATTGAAGGGAGTGATTAAATTGAGTGTCATTTGTGGTTGGTAGTTACTTTTGCTTTAGGTGATAAAAAATTTAGGAGGAAATTATAAATTGAAAGAGTCTGTTGAAAGTATTAAGAATGCGGTGAAAAATTCTTTTGGTGGAAAGGTTATGGACGTTAAATATACTTGTGGGAAGTGTAATGAAGTAACTGTTGTTTCTGTGGATTTTTCAAATGGAACATACAAATGTCACAACTGCAATTCTGATGTTGATATTGAAGATCAGCAATACATAGCTATTTTCGAAGATTTAAAATCTGTATTTGGTGACAATATTCAAATCATTTAGATATCATCAACTGGTGCACCCTTAATTGGGTGTGCCAGCTTTATCTACTTACTTACAAAATGTTAGTTCGTTGAAAAAATAAGGAGAGTGATCGATTGAAAAATTGTACCACATGGGAATCTACGATAAATGAATACTTTGAAACTATGTATCTAACAGATAGTCCATTACAAGCACCGGAGAGACATCGTAAGATCACTGAGACGGTCAAATTAGGCACTATAGATAGTCCTGAATGGAAAGATGTAGATAATAAACTTGAAGCCAATAAGAAGCCTTCTAAGCAGCGTAAACGAGGCAGACAAAAGAAGAAAAAGGGGGAATCGAATGGATAACAATACCGTTAGGGTTATGCTTGACCCAAAAAGATTTACAAGCAAGCCGACTGGATACGAAATAGGAGCCATTAATAATCGGATTATACATAAGGGAACCTCGCTAGATGTTGAATCTTTAGCAAGAGAATTGACAAATGGGAGAACAATGGTTTGTGGTAATTTGAACGACAAAAATGGAGAACTAAAGAGGCGAATAGCCAACTGGAAATCACAACAGGTCATTGCTTTAGATTTTGATAACGAAGTACATATGAAAGACAGTAACGGAAAAGAGTACAAAGTTAAAGAAGTATCAATGACAATACAAGATGCTTTGCAAAATGAATTTATTAAGAAGTATGCAGCATTCTTGTATACCACATTTTCACATACAAAAAATCACCCGAAGTTTAGGGTGGTATTTGTATTAGATCGAATTATACATACATATAGCGAATTTAAGAGTTTGATAAGTGGATTAGTGGACAACAAGTTTAGTGGGGTTGTAGATAAAGCTTGCAAGGATGGTACACGTTTATTCTTTGGTGGAAGGGAATTATACCCGATCAATTACGAAAACCGTCTACCGTCCAGTCCTACCCTTTGGGAGAACATACAGGGTATAGAATATATATGTTCGCCAAGAGGGTATACCAAACCCAATATACCAAATACACATTCAAATAATATTACAAAAGACAAAGTGAGTCAACATAGAAATACAAATAACTCTGCATCAAATATTAATCTAATTATAAATAAGGATATTACGTTATTACAAAATAAGATTAATCCAACACCTAAAACATTATATAACAATCATCAAGTGTATGACTATTTAAAGCAACAAGATTTAAAAGTATTTCTAGGTGTTAATGCTAAATCGATTTACGACATATTCCATGATGAAAGCAGTCCTAGTGCTTCAATATTTCAATCAAATGAAAATACTGGTCATTGGTTTTATAAGTGCCATTCCACTTCCAAGCCTTTTACCGGAACAATTATTACGATTGTTGAGAAGTTGCTTAATTGTTCTATCGTTGATGCAAAGAAGTTTCTCATGAAAGTGTACAAGATTGAGATAACAGAAAATGAAACTCAGAGACGGTTAAAGGAAGAAATAGATGCTTATAAATACATGTTGCAATCGGAAGAACTGTCTATTTTATATCCGAACTTTAGCAAACTGTTTAATCGTTATGGGTTTATCGATAATTTATACATATTGCTCGATTTAGTAAAAGAAAACTTACCTGCTGATAGTTATGATCCAAGACTACTTTTTTATCATTCAATTAGAACGATAGCAAAGCAGTTTAGATTGGGTACTACTTCAACAAGTAAGAGAATGAATTTCTTCACATTCTTTCGTTTGATTTACAAATTAGATGAACCAGAAATACCAAAAGAAATTAAGCAATTCCAGTTACGTAACCAAAAGAACAATCACCATAAATATAGAAACAATACATATGAAATGAATATTTACAGTTATGATTTCTTCTCGGAGCTAGAAAAACAATGTGAAGAATGGATTCGTAAAGGGTTAACGACAAAGACAATGAATTATGAGGGAATACTCAGGAATTATGGACGTGAAGAAGCTGACAGAGTATTTCCGCAAGACAAAGGTAAAGAAGTTAGTCAATTAAGGAATGATGTCGTTTCGTTATTAGAGGGAACCACATTGACTCTTATCAATGAAAAGGGATGGGCAACGGAGAAAGAGGTATTGGATGAGGTTACTCTAAAATTTAAGGGACAACAGGTGTATAAGCAAGATCAGTTAAAGAGATGTATTGGTGACATGTTAGATAAATACAATCTGCAAATTGTTAAAACTAACAAACAAGTAAAAGAAGAGTACGGAATTACTGAAGAGCAAATGTCCGTGTTTAGTTATCCAAAATTAATAGTTGAAAATACAAAGGAGAATGATATTTGAGCAAATCTTACAATCGTAAAGCGATAAAGGATAATGGAGAGGTAATTAATATTACCGAAGTTTTAAAAGAGATAATCAGCAAGTTAAATTGGAGTGAAAGCGATCCTGTAGAACGAAATAACAAAATTAGGCAACTGCTTGGTGAAAAAGATACTGGAAATTTACATAAAGATATACAAGCGTACATAGAAACACATGCGTATCATAGCAAATATGTTGGAGTTAAAAATGGAATTAACGGTGATCCATTGTCCGAACAGATTTATTTTAATAAGAAATTAGAAAAGTTAGTTGATTATATAATCAGTAAATATGAAAATAATCCAGATTCCTTCTTTTGGAATCATACAGTGTTGAAACAGTCCAGAATCGATCAAGACAGAAGTGATCGGGAAAATAAAAAAATTATAGGACTAAATGTAAATGTGATAGATGATTTTAATTCAAGTGTTCCAGAAACGGTCTTGAATGGATTAGAATTACATGCGGATTATTTAGAAAGTTATACAAGCAAATCTGACAAGGATTTTCGTTTAAGTGAGGAGCAGAAATTAAAAAGAAGAAAACAGGAAGTTAAGGACAACTTAGACAAATTTCCCAGCCTTAAAGTTAATTATGACATTTGGAAGGATATTGGTCTCAAATACGGTTTAGACATTGAAGAATATAGTCAAGATGAACGTAAAGAGTTGGAATCGTATTGGTTATCGGAATTTGCAAAAGAGGATCATGAACATAGTCCAAAGCAAAGACTGTACCTATTGAATCATTATTACAATTCATTAGGGTATGAGTTATCTTTATTGCTAAATAACCTGAAAGATACTATTACACCACACAAGCAAAATCAATATACAGAGACGGTTGATTATGATTCAGTAATAGACAATACTGTCGATTTAAGCCAACAGAAGCATGTTGTTGCGTTACTATCAATAAGTTATCAAGGTAATGAGTATTTTCCATTATATGTTAGTCTTAAACAAAAATATGAAGATAAGATTGACTCAGGAATTTACCATCTATTGCATGATTTTGAAAACGCAATCGAGCATACTGATTTTAGTGAAATGCAGAAGGATATATTAGAATTGATCCTAAATGAACATAAGAGTTATAACATTTATTTGAATGGCAGCAAAGATAATCCTTACAAGGGATTAAGAAAATACATAAATGAAAATTATAAGAATGAACGGTCAAAGGCTAATATTATAAATATCATAGAATCCCAGATTGCTAAGTTAATAGCCAATACATATCAAGATATACAAGATGGTGTTCCCTTTAAGAAATGTATTCAATGTACAGAAGAAAAACTAGGAAATAATGATAATTATGGTGCAGATAAGAGAAATGCTGATAAACTTAAATCAGTTTGCAGAAAATGTAATGCGAAAAACGAAAAGAAAAGAGAAAAAGTATTGACATAAATAATTATTAGTGATATATTTAATGGTTTTACACCATTAAATATCAGTTTATTAGATTATCTCTCTAATAATAGTGTAAGGTAGAGATTCCTTACAAATTACATTCCTTTGAATTCTTTCGGATTCTTTGCGAAATCTAACTAGTGCATTCATTATGTATTGAATCCGTTGTGGATTCGTTCAGTAACCTTAATTGGTTGCTGTATTTTTTTGTGCAAATATAAAGAAATTGACATCATATAAATTAAAAAATAAATTGATATTGTGGAAAGAATGGAGGGAAGGATGATGCAAAGCAAACAACAAATTCTTGGTCTTTATGCTGAAAAAAAAGGAAAAGGTATAACAAATAAGCAACTCGCAAAGGAAGTAGGATTGAACCCTGCAACTATTAGTAGGTGGTTTAATTTTAAAATAAATTTGTCTGAGCAAAAAGAACTGGAAATTAGAAATTATATTAAAAGCAAAGTAGAACATATTGTATATAGATTTATTGGTGAGAATGATCATGTCATTTATGTGGGAAAAACTTCAAAGGGAATTGATAATAGATTGAGGTCTCATATAGGTACTAGTGTTTTTGAATTTCATAAATATCTTAAAATAGAAAAAATTGATTATATTGAATTAGACTCTAGTGTCGATGCAACAATCTTAGAATTATTTCTCATTAATAAGCATGATCCAGAATACAACAAACAAGGAACATTAAGCGAAAAATCAAGTCTTAATATTCCTATTCCATGTGAATGGAAAGTTTACCCAATCAATGAATTTAAAAGAATGCTGCGTAAAAGAGTAAGTAATAAAGATAATATCGATATACCTAAAAGTGAATACAAAACTTTAAAAGGTAAAGTTGATGAATTATTGTTAGTGAAATAATGATCGATTAACGTTCATCAAGGACGTTTTGAGATAAATCCCATATTGTCGTTAGCAAGCGACAATAAATAAGTTGCATTATTTAATTCTATTTTAAGCATTAAATTACGGTATCGGCATATTTAGTTCTATGCTGCCACTCCGAATCCACCGTGGGTAAAGTAAATGGATTTGGATTATAGATAGCTAGTGCTATTTATAATTTCCTCTGGACATGAGCTTAGGTGAGTAGCAATCTTCTTGTTGCTTGCCTTTGTGTTCGTGTTTCAAAATAGAAAGGTTTGATTTGATGAGTAAAAGAATAAATAAACCTCAATCGTTTGACGATATGTTAAATAATTTTATGAAAGATTCACGTATGAAAAATAGTGAAGTAAGGAAACGAAATAAAACAAAACTCGAGGGGAGAGTTCCGTTGTATGAGCGACAAAATACAAAAATTGAAAAATAGTATTGAAGATACATCATTAGAAAATAACAGTGAATCAGAAAACGTTAGAGAAATTGTTAATGACGAAAACAACAAATTGTATAGACGGATTGCTGGTCACTTCCATAAAAATAATGATGAGTTAAAACAGGTTTTACAAGAGCTAGAGGATTTAAAAATATTTATTAGATATGCCATTAAAAGTGAGAATGATAAAAATGGATAGAGTATTTGTTTTTAAAGAAGAGTTGGGGAAAGCGTTATTGCAGCAAGATATTGAGTTAAATAATTACATCGAGAATACGCTTCTTACAATCAAGAATATGGATGACGATGAAGCTCAAGCAACTATGGAAGCATTGTGTAGTTATTTTAATAAATCTGCAAATATACTCCTGAAGCACAAAGCATTCCTAGTAGCATATTGTGATTTGCCGGACAATGAGGTGGTACATTGATGGGATTGTCTGAAGAAGCAAAAGACATACTGGAAGAGTCTTTCAAGTATATAGATGATGGTTTAAATAGGCGGTTTGAGCAACAAAATGAAGCGTTTCAGAAACAAATAGAACCAATTGTGGATTTGTTAGAGGTGTTGATTAATAAGTTATTAGATAAGGAATAGGAGTGGTTTATTGAGCCTTTATATCGCTGGCGATGAAGATGTGAATGATATTAAAGATGTTGTTGCAGTAGTTGCAAATAGCAAAGATGAATTTATTGGTAAGTTGGTCGATCAAGTCTATGCTGAAGAGTTTGAAATCTACAGTGAAGATCGTTATTTAGACGATTTTTTAGATGATGTCAAAGGTAACGAAATGGCAGTATTTAGTTATGCAGCAATTGGAGATATCGAAACTTTTAAAAAGCGAGTCTTTTATTTTACTGACCTAAAGTATTACGAATATAAGGAGTTTGATATGGAAAAAGATTTAAAACCATTTATAGCAGCTCATAAGGATCTAGAGAAACTTAACGATGTGATGGTAGTATTTGCTAACAGTGCGGATGAAGCAACAGTGAAAGCTATTGATATATACACAGAGGATGAAATACACGATTCTATATTTAGGGAGCATATCATTGAGAAAGCAGTGAATTTTAGCGTAAATACGATGTTTTGGAATGTAGATGGGCATTACGCTTTTAATCAGTATTGTGGTAGCGATAAAGTGTATAATCCGCATGTTTATATTAAATATCGCGGAAAAAGTGAAGAAGAAATACATAAGTTAGTTGATCAAGAGTATCGAAAGAATGTGCTTAAATTTTTCGCTGATAGCGATAAGGACTATGGTCAACAATATATTGATTATATTTTTGGTGATTACGAACCTAATTTTGAAGATGATTTTTATCGTTACTTTTGTAAAAAATTATGTCTAGCAGGTGAATGGGCTGAATTTGATGTTATGCCTGTTGAGTTACCTAGCGAGGTGTCAATTTGAAGAGGACAGTGTTAACAAACGGTTACTATGATCTCGATTGCGATGTATTTATTGCGAGAGACGAGTTATGGGATTGGGAATGTCCTTGCCATGATACGGACAACTGGTATTTGGCAGAGAAAGTAATCCAGACAACGATGTTATGGAATGATCAAAAATTGCCGACTAGAGAAAATGAGCAGTATCATTTGGAAAAAAGAATGGATCATTTGTTGTTATTACTTTCAGATGAGGAAAGGGAAGTGTTAGCAGATAAATTAAAGATAAAAAAAGGAGATTGATTTTGAAGAAATACAAATTCTATAAAAATGATAAATTGCAATTTACTACTGAATCACAGAATGAATGGGATGCAAAGTTGAGATTGTTTTTTGAAGTAGTGTTGAAAGACAAAGAATTTAAAAATTACTGCATGAATTTAAGTGTATTAGAAATTTTTAATAATTTTGATACTGGAGTTAGATTGAAGAATGTAGATAGTGAAACGGGAAAAGAATCCTATGAGGATGTATCAATTTTTGAATTGTTAGATCAACGTAAACTTGTTACATATATGCAGTTAATATTTTTAGAATGGGATTATCCAAATAATTGGAGATTAGCTGAAGAGGAGAATGTCTATTGAGAAGTGTACAAGAGGAGTTTAAAACAATTAGCAAGTTGATTTTACATGTGTTAGAGGAATATCCAGAGACAAGAAATAGTGATAATAAATTGTTTATCCAATGTGCAAAAGAATTAGGTGCAGAATCATTAGAAGAGTTAGAGGATAGCAAGAAGTTAAATATGATAAGTGTACATAAAGAAAGACAACGGATTCAGAATAAATTAGGATTATGGAAAGCCGATGATGAAGTACAAGGGTACAGAAATCAGCGAGAGAATGAAATTAGAGATTATATGAAACAAGCAAATTAATTACATACATAATATTTTATTCTGGGCATTGATAGTGTCCTATTTTTTTGAAATGGCTAGTGCGTGATTGTAAGTGCAATTCTTACACATTTCTCCAAATTTTAGCAGGGAAACCTTCATTTGTGTCGAATGATTAATATAAGTGACATTTGTTACTTAATTGATAATGGAGGAGGATTAAAAATGGATAGAATTGAAAATTTTTTAAGTGGTTTGCAAGAATGGAGTTCATCAATAAATAATGGTGAAAAAGAATTATCTGAGCTCATTATGTCTTTAAGTCAATCATTAGGTGGAAAATTATTTACAAAAGATATTAAACAGTTTGAGGAAAGAATCAGATATTTGGTTAAAGAAGTAAAAATTGGTGAAATGTTTCTTGTAAACAGTCTTATTAATGAAGTTGATAACGTTTTGAATCGTAGAATTAATAGCTTAGGTGAGAAATTATCATTCAATGAATTTTCTCAAGAATTGGATCGAGCGGAATTTGGAATTGTCACCAATATGAATAAACAAAATGATTATGAAACTGTAAGGGAAAATATAGAAAATTATGAAGAACAAATAGATAAATGGAATTTCGTAAAGAGTAGCTATTTTACCAAGTCAAAAGAAAGACAATGGCTTAGAAGCAGATAGTAAATAAATTTTTAAGAGCAGCCTTAACAGGCTGTTTTTTGTTTGGATAAAATTAAGGGAGATGATGAATATTTTATTAGCATTTCAAATTATATTAATGATTGCGTTAGTAATTTGTTTCTTAGGCGCTATCGGATCAGAGGATAAAGATCAAAGGTTGCAAATGACATCCATTTCAATTGCCAGTATAGCAGCTATGGTTGTTACGTTTTGGATTTGAGGTGTGTAGATGTTACCTCATAAAGTAAAAGTTGCTGGAATTACATATGATGTTATGGAAAAAGATTTTATTGAAATAGACGATAATCGAAACTATCAAGGCAAATGTAGCTTTACAAATACTAATATAGAAGTTTTGAGTTCGTTATCAATTGGAAGAAAAGAAGATGTGTTTGTACATGAGTTATTACACGCAATCTTTACTGAAGCTGGATATGATGATCAAGATGAAGAAATGATAATACGTGTTGGTAAAGTGTTACATCAAGTATTAAGGGATAACAAATTTGAATTTTAAAGATAAGAGTTAATTTTACGATACTATATATAGTGTATATATGAATATTTAATTACTGTATAATGTGTTTAATAAATGTTCAATGTTAGGAGGTGTCTATTAATTATGACTGAAGAAAAATTACCACATAATAAAGAAGCGGCAGCACAATTGTTAGCAAGTGGAAGCATTGAAAAACAACATATTGCCGACCAATTAGGGATAAGTAGGACTACATTGTGGGCATGGGAAAAGAATGATGAAAACTTTAAGGCGAGAGTGGACGAACTGAAACGTGAATTTGAAAGTTTTGGAATAAGGCTTATTGAAAGTAAATTGGTTGATGCGGTAAATGAGTATTGGAAATTGATTAAGGCAACGGATAATGCTAGGGTTGCAGCAGATGGTTATAGATATTTCATAGATCGCAAGCTAGGTAAGCCGACAAGTAAGCATGAGATTGATACTGGAATAGTTAATTCAACTGTTGATGATGATGTACTTGATGTTGAGTATGATCAACTGGAACATGAAGCGGAAGAGGATTGATATTTTTTTGTCCTTGTGGTGTCATAACTCAAAAGTATTGACACTGTTATCCGTATGTAGTATTATCAGTATATACAGAGGTGTCACAACTTAGTGTCATTAGTATATAACTGATTGGAGTGCTATTTGTGAAATATGGATATGCAAGGGTAAGTACAGTTAACCAAGATTTGGAATCCCAATTACAACGCTTGAATGCTGAGGGTTGCAATAATATTTATAAGGATAAGTTTACTGGAACAAAACGAGATAGACCAGAGTTCAATAAACTTCTAGATGTATTAGATGAGGGTGATACTTTGGTGGTTACTAAACTTGATCGTTTTGCTAGGTCAACAGTAGATGGTATTCAAACCATTAGAGAACTATTTGAAAAAGGTGTAAAGGTTCATGTATTGAACATGGGACTCGTAGAAGATACACCAACAGGTAGGCTTGTATTTAATGTTATGAGTGCCTTTGCTGAATTTGAAAGAGATATGATTGTAGAACGCACTCAAGAAGGAAAGGCAATAGCAAAGCAACGTGATGATTTTAGAGAAGGTAGACCAAACAAGTATAGTAAGAAACAAATAGAACATGCTCTAATGTTATTGCAGCATAACTCTTACAAACAAGTTGAAGAAAAAACAGGTATTAGTAAGAGTACATTGATTAGGGCAAAGAAAAAACTAAATAATTAATTGTTAGGCAATCGTAGATAATCGGTTGTCTTTTTTGTTGTGAAAATGTAAGGGGTGGGTGCTTTCTAAATCGTATGCTTCAAAAATCCCTGCAACAAGCTCCACAATTTTTATCATAAATTTACCAGTCTGGAGGTGGAAATAATAGCGGATATATTCAACACAAAAGAAAATGTAAAGTTACTTAAAACTTATCTGTATAAAGATGCAGTAAACAATCGCAAACTATCTCACGATAAAGCGGTTGAATTTGTTGACAATACTGTTACTAAACATAAAAATAATTTGTTCGGTAAGAATTCATTAGCTTATTCTTTAGGACGTAGGAGTATTGTTTTCTATTGTTTATTCTTCTTACAAGATTTCTTTGTTCCTAAAGAATCCAATCAATCCAGACCATTGGCAAATGTGCATTATCAAGTGTGGCAGGAATTAGAAGATATATTTATCCATAACAAGATTGACAAAGAAGAATTTATACTCCCAAGAGGTTGTGCAAAGACAACTATTATTGATATGGCATTGTCTTGTTGGCTTCATTGTTACCAAATTAGTCACTTCACTATTGTTTTAGCGAATAGAGAACTCGATGCTACAAATTTTGTTGATCAAACTAAAAAGGCATTAAGGAATTCATATATTAAAAATACTTTTGGTGAATTGATTAATCCACGTAAGCGGACAGTTAATAAATTGGAACTAGAATTAGATAATGATACAAAAATAGCAGCATACTCTTCTGGATCATCTGTTCGTGGTGCTTCTTATATTTCTCCTAAAGGTATTTTTCGTCCGATGTGCTATATTGCTGATGATTATATTTCTCAAAACGATATTTTAACCGATGAATCTAAACAAAAGAAATATCAAAATTGGTTAAAGGAAGTTGAAGAGGGAGGCGACTCTTCGGTAATACGTGATGGAAAATTGATTAAATCAGCCACAAAGTTTTTAGTACTTGGAACTCCCTTAGCAACTGGAGATTTCATTGACCAAATACGGAAAAATCCTGAATATAAAGTATTTCAACGGTCTGTTGTTAACTTTGATATAGATGAATATTTCGATAATAATTCTTATTGGCAAGAATTTAAGACTATATATTTTGACGACAAAAGGGAAGATGCTTTATCCGATGCAAAACAATTCTATTTAGATAATAAAGAACATATGGAATTTGAAACCATATGGGATAAATACGATTGCTTTGATTTGGGTAAAAAGTATTTTGGTAAACGATTGGCATTTATGCAGGAATTAATGTGTAATGTGGAAAATATTGGTGATAAATGGTTTAAATCTAATCGTACTCAACCAAGAGACGAAATTGAATCTCACAAATTTATTAAAACGATGCTTGCTATTGATACAGCAGGTGTAAAAAATAAAGATAAAAAGCGTTCAGATTCATTTTCATTTGTTGTTGGTTCATTATCTGACAATGATTTTAAGTATGTGCGTGAGGCTCATCTTAGAAAATTTGATGATGAGTTTGATAAATATATAAGTCATGTCATTGAATTGTTAAAAGAATATGAAGAAATTAGTCATGTTTACATAGAAAAAAATACATACAACGGTTTGGATGTTGATTCTATAGAAAAGGAAATAGCAAAAGATAAAGAATTGTCTAGTCGTAGGATTACTTTCATCAATGAAATGCAGCGTAAAAATAAGGACGATAAAATTTCTACTATTGTTTCAGATGTAAACAACGGTAGGATTATTTTTTGTGAAGAAAGAGTTGAAAAACAATTTCTCTCTCAAATCATGGATTTTGCGGGACAGCATTTTAGTTTACATGATGATGCTCCAGATTGTCTTACTGAATTTGCTAACAGGATTGATGAAATCAAAGTGAATAATAGAAAACTACAATCATTAGACCGGAAATTATTCGGTATTTAGGAGGTGTGAAATTGGTAACAGTTGATCAAATAAAGGAAGGCATAAAGAAACATAAATCAGAACTTCCACGACATCAAAAAAATTATAATTATTACATCGGTAAGCACGATATCTTAAACAGGAAATTGCCTGACTCAGAGAAACCAAATAATAAAATAGTAACTAACTACCCTCGAACAGTTATTGACACAACAGTAGGTTACTATGCTTCAAAACCAATCTCATATGTGAGTAAAAGCCAGGATCAAAACTATCTATCAGATTTAAACAATGCCTTTTTTATGAATGATGAGGAAGATTTAAATGCTGAGATAGCTAAAAATAATGGGATATTTGGTAAATGTTATGAGGTACATTGGATTGATAAAAATGGCAATCAAAGATTTACTCAATATTCTCCTTTAGAAATGTATGTCGAAAAGGATAGCAAGGACAATATTAAATATGCTTTTCGTTACTGGACTGAGGAAGTAAAAGATAAAAAAGTTACTAAAGTAGAGGCATATGGTGATGATGGGATTTACTATTTTACTTCTGATGATGGGAAAGAATTCTCATTAGATCCAAATGAACAAAAGAAAAATCATTATTTTGGTGAGATTCCAGTTGTAATACATAAGAACAATGATGAAGAATTAGGGGATTTTGAAAGTGAAATTCCAATGATCGATAATGTGAATAAATTACTCAGCGATTCGAGTAATTCCATCGAGGCATGGGTTAATGCTTATCTAGTATTGGCAGGATATAAAGGTACTGACTCAGAAGACATCAAGAAAATGAAGCAGGATGGTGTACTTCTATTAGATGATGTCGGTCAAGCCAAATTCCTTACAAAAGAAGCCGATGGAGATTTCCAACAAACATTCTTTGAAGCGTTAGATAATTTAATCCATGAGCATACCGCAACACCAAAACTTACAAGCGAAAAATTTGCTAGTAACCTTTCTGGAGTTGCTATTAAATTTAAATTATTCAGTCTTGAAGCCAAGTGTTCGGTTAAAGAAAGAAAAATGAGTAAAGCGTTGAGGAAACGTATTCGATTAATTACAAAAATTCTTAATCTAAAAGGAAAAGCGTATAATCCTTCAGAAATACGTTTTCAATTCTCTAGAAATATTCCTCAAAATGAAGCTGAAATTACTGACCAGATTGTTAAGTTGTCGGATAAGGTAGACGATGAAACATTATTGTCATGGCATCCAAGAATCCAAGATCCTAAACAAGTTATTCAAAAACGGAATGAAGAACAAGATTCCATGAATTTGGATAGAGATGTTACCTAATGGACAATTTCCAAGAGGAACTTTTAAATCTTGTTGAGGAAATGTTCGATGTGTCTGAAGACGATCATCAAGAAATATTGCGATTATATAAGAAATCTAGAGACAATATAAACCAATTTATTTCTAAGTTGTTTATGGACTATGGCAACGATGGACAGATAGAATACTCAGAATTACAAAAACATAATCGTATGCAGAAGCTAGAGAAATTTCTTAAAGAAGAAGCTGCTACAATTGCAAAAGAAGAAATAACGATTATGACAGGTATTCTTGTTAGTACATATGGAATGTCTTATTACAAAACAGCCTACAAAATGGAGCAAAACTTAGAAATAGGTATTAATTTCAACCTTTTAAAAGATGAATTTGTAGATGAAGCAGTAAAGTTTAACTGGTCTGGGATTCCCTTCAGTGAAAGAATCTGGGATAACACGGATTCACTTGTTAAAGGTCTGAGAACAGAACTTACAACAGGTATTCGAGAAGGTGAATCCATTGATAAGGTTGCAAGAAGGATTAATAAACAATTTAACTCCAAGGCTTATCAATCTAAGAGACTCGTTCAAACGGAAGCTGCACGAATAATAGGTGCTGCACAAGATAAATTGTATACGGATTCGGAAATAGTGAAACAAGTAGAATGGGTTGCTACATTAGAATCTAATACATGTTCAGAGTGTGCAAGGTTAGATGGACAACGATTTAATCTAGAAAATGATAGCAAGCCCTCCATTCCTAGGCATCCACTTTGTAAATGTTGTTTCATTGCTATCCCATATGCAGACTACCAACCTAGTAAGCGAAAAGATAATGAAACTAAGGAAGTTATTGAGTATTCCAATTTTGAAGAATGGGCAAAAACAAAAGATATTAAATTATAAATCAGTCACTTATCTAAGTGGCTTTTTATATTGTCTTTTTTTCTGTTGTAGACGTAAAAGAACAACTTGAAAACAAAAATATCTAACACATTATGGCTCGTACATGATGGGTTAAGGAGGATTAATAAATGGATTTAGAACAAATTAAGCAATTTTTAGAAGACAACAAAGATCAAGAGGATGTAAAAGCATACATTGAGGGGCTATCTCAAGTAACACCTGATGGAGTGGAAGCATTTCTTGAAACTGATGAAGGAAAGAAACTCTTACAACCTAAGCTAGATAACAATTTTACAAAAGGTTTAGAAACTTGGAAGAAAAATAACCTTAAAAAAATTGTTGATGAGGAAGTAAAGAAATCTAATCCAAAAGAAACACCTGAGCAAAAACGTATTAGAGAGTTGGAAGATCAATTCACTAGTATGGAGAAAGAAAAAACACGAGAGAGTTTAAAAAATAAGGCTCTTACAACACTTAACGAGAAAAAACTTCCTTCAAATTTGATTGATTATTTAATTGGTGAAGATGAAGAATCAACTTTATCAAATTTAGGAAAGTTTGAAGAGGTATTTACAACTCAACTTCAATCGGCTGTAGATGAAAGATTGAAAGCAGATGGCACAGATTTGAAAGATAATAAGAAGCCAACAGCATTTACAAAGGAACAAATAGATAGTATGAGCACCAAAGAAATCAATGATAATTGGGAATCAATAAAAGACCAATTATAATAAAAAAATTAGAAAAGGATAAGGTGATTATTTATGGCAGTTACAACTTTTAAGAAAACAGTTTGGGAAGCACGTTTATTAGCGAATTATTCTAAAACATCAATTGCGGAGGTAATTACAACTCCTCCAACAACAATTGAAGGTAAAACAATGAAATTTAATAAAGCTGGTGCGGTTGATGTAAAAGATTATACAGGCACGGTAGTTTGGGATGAAATTGATACTACAGATGTTGATTTGAATATGGATCAACAAAAATACTTTGCCTTCACACTAAATGATGTAGATGCAGTTCAAGCAGCAGGTGATCTAGTTGATGCCCATGTTGCAAATGCCTCTAGTGGTGTTCAAGTGGAAACAGATTCATATGTTTTGGGGTTGTATACTGATGCACATGCTGATAACACAATTGGTACAGATGCAGCACCTGAAGCACTAACTAAGACTAACGTATATGATTATATTGTTGATTTAGGTACTAAATTAAATAAAAAGAAAGTGCCTAAAACTGATCGATATGTAACTATCAACTCAGATGTATTAGGATTACTTTCTAAAGATGATCGTTTTACTCGTCAACCTGTAGTTCTTGAAAACGGTGTAGTAGAGGGTCAAAAAATCAACGGTTTACAAGTAGTTGTGTCTGAGGAATTAATTGAAGTAGATGGTAAATTACATATTGTTGCTAACCATAAAGGTGCTATTGGATACGGAAAACAGATTGATCAAATGGAAGCTTTACGCTTAGAATCGAAGATGGCTGATGGTGTTCGTGGATTAACTGTATTTGGTGGCAGTGTAATTCGTCCTGAAGGTGTAGCTGTACTTACTGCGACAATCGGATAATAAATAAATTTAGTGGGTAGGGATAATTCTCTACCCTTCTTTTAATGGGGTGATAATAGTTGTACGGAAAAATTGTAGCATCGGACGGAGTTATTGAACTTGGAGAGGCAACCGAAAAGGAAATATCCTTCGAAAAGCCATTATCCTACCTTTCCATAATAATTGAACATCAAAGTAAGGTGTTTATTAATGGTGATCCAGATGGAATATGTCTCCCTATGCAATATACGCAACCTTTAGTGTTAAGGGATGTGCCTATATGGAAATTAAAGGTAGCTAGAAATGGTACTAGTTTACAACTAAATAATAATGATGATCTGCCTTATTTTGGGTTTTATTATTATGGAATGTATTAAGGAGTGATTAAATGGAATTCAAAAATACAGAAACAGGTGTGGTTTGGGATATTACAAATGATACACATATCAAACGTTGTGAAAGTGATCCAAACTATGAAAAAGTTGAAGAGAAGAAGGTTACACCCAAGAAAACAAATACAGGTGCAACCAAAACTACACAACGTAAAAAAGCTACTTCCGCAGAAAAGTAGGTGAAAAAAAATGGCAGAATTATCAAATGTTAAGGCTTTACTAGGTATCGATGAATCTGACACTAGTAAAGATGGTGTAATAAATTTGTATATCTCGAGAGCTACAAATTATGTATTAGGTTATTTGAAAATAGAAGAAATTCCTAGTGCTTTGATTGACGTTGTGGAAGATATTGCAGTATTTAAGTATCGACAAAAAGGTGTGGAAAACATTAAATCAGAAGGTAAGGGTAGTTTAAGTGAATCATACATAGAATCCCTTCCAGAAGATATTAAGGATCAATTAAAATCACATCGAAAGGTTAGGATTGTATGAGGTTAACAAAAAAGATGTATTTTATTGAAGAAGGTGAAAGGGAAATCATCGACTATGATGCATTATTAAACCCTATTTACGGTGATGCACCTGCAACCGAATACATTCCTTTACCTTGTGAGATTGAGCCTTATTCAAACGAATTGGCTACTACAAGATATGGTGTGTTTGTAGATGCTACAAATCGATTATTTTGTGAGCCGAACAATAGAATTAGTTTGAATATAGAGATTACTGATCAGCCGAATGGCGAAGGAAATGTCTTTGTCGTTACTGAAAATATGAAATATGACAAGCACTATGAAGTTTTAATAAAAAAGGACTGATGATATATGGCAAAGTCCAAATTTCAACAAGCAAAAGAAGATATGCGAAAAAAACGTGAGTTAACAATGGAAACAATCATTGTATTTGCAGAAGGTGAAAGCAAATTAAGAGCTCCAGTAAAAACAGGACATCTCAGAAGAAGTATTACACATAAGACAGAGCATAACGAAAATATCTCTAGAGGTGTTATTGGCTCTAATGTGGAATATGATCCGGTCATTGAATTAGGTAGTGTAGCCAGAAATATTAAAGCCCAACCACACCATAGACCGGCAATCGAAGAGAATTTTGGGATAATCGGTGATATGATTCAAAAAGGGATGAGCCTAAAATGATGATTACCGCAGTATTGAATTATTTGCGTTCTGATAACGAACTAGTAGGTATGTTAGGTCATACACAGGGAAAGCCAAGAATTACAGCTTATAAACCTGAAGTAGATTTAGACGATTATCCTTATATCGTTGTAACGTTAACACCCTATCAAATGGGATTAGCAACAGATCAATACAGGTGTGAAGTAAGGATTGTAACGGATGATGCTTTAAAGGTTGAAAAACTTACAAAATACGTTACTAGATTGTTACACTTCAGGACAAACCCAGTAAACAATTTTAATAATGAGACAATCTATCACTCTCGCCATTCGGGAAGTGGTTTTTTATTTGATCCAGAAGAAGAAATCTTTGAACAAGCATTGTTTTTTATAATGAAATTTAAATGAAAAGGATGATTCATAATGGCAAAAGACGATATTTTGTTAGGTAGTGGACAGTTATTTTTAGGAGAAATTGAAGATGTTGAGACCGCAACTGAGTCAGAAATTGAAGCAGCATTAGAAGAAGTTGGTCATATTAGTTCTGGTGCAGCATTAAGTTATTCCCCAGAGTTTTACGAAGTAAAAGGTGGAGAGCTTAATCAAGTAATTAAAACATTCTTAACCAATGAAGAGGTTACATTTACTTCTGGCATTCTAACTTGGAACCTTAAGAACATTGAGAAGTTAGTTGCAGCATCATACTCAGAGGATACTGAAGCAGGTACTAGACGAATTGGTATTGGTGGATTAAAAAATGTTCCTATGAATTACTTGCGATTTGTACATACAAAGCAAGATACAGGCAAAAAATTGACCGTAAATATTTTCAAGGCACAGAACCAAGGTGGAATTGAATTGAACTTTAATCCTGAAGAAGAAACTGTAATCGATGTTGAGTTTAAAGCTATTCCAGCTAAAGGTAAAGCAGATGGTAACTTAGTAGAAATTATTGATGAGGTTGAAGCAGCAGTTTAATTGATTGGAAGGGTCTATCCCTTCCTTTTTTATTTATTAAAATATGGAGGTCTTATAATGTCAAAAATTTATGATTTAGATTTATTAGTGGAAGAATCGATAACATTTAAAATTGGTGGAGAAGATATTGAAATTCCAAGTTCCCCTAGTACAGCATTAGTTATCAAAATTATGAAATTAGAGGAAAAGATGAAATCTGTTGAAACACCTGAAGAACAAATGTCTCTTCTAGCTGAAATCGTTGCTTTATTACTTTCGCAAGGCGAACGAAAAGTGACTAAGAAATTTATACAAGATAAATTCTCTATGAGCCAACAAAGAAAAGTTGTTGATGTGTTTAAATCAACTATGCAAGGAATTGAAGAAGACCCAAATTAAAAATGCCCTACCTACCTGATGTAGGAGGTAAGGGCGAAACAAAAAGTGTCCAAGTACGGATAATGCCTAATATTACATACGTAACACGCAAAGCCCATATGGGATATGAGCAAGTAATGAAATTGCCGTATCCTATTTTTGTTTCTTATTTAGTTGAGAACAAAATTATGGATCTTCAGGAAACGGAAGAAGGACGAGAATATTTAAGGAAAATCGAGAGATTAAAAGTAACTACTCCAGATTACTCGAAACTCAAATCTACAAGTGGCTACAAGCAAAAGGCAGGTGAATCGAATGCCAGAAGTTGATTTAGGTAATTATGGTGCTGAAATTTATCTGGATGATAGTAATTTTAATAGCACTATGGATAATGCTGATAGTAGAATGAAAAAAACTGAATCAAAAATGGGTTCCTTTGCAAAAGGTCTTGGAGGTATTGCAGCAGGTGCGGTTGTAGGATTAGGTACTGCATTACTCGGAGCAAGTATAGCAGGTACAAAAATGGCAGATGATTTAGACAAAGCTCTAAATGGTCTCCAAGCAAGTACAGGCTCAACAGATGACGAAATGAAGGGTATGGAAGACAGCCTTAAAAATATCTATAATGCCAATTATGGAGAGTCTTTTGACGATATTGCACAATCAATGGCATCTGTTAAACAGAATACAAACTTAACTGGTGATGCCTTAGAGGATGCAACAAAAAATGCAATAATGCTACGTGATACCTTTGAATTTGATGTAAATGAATCTGCAAATACTGCAAATTCGTTAATGAAACAGTTTGGTATATCATCGGAAGAAGCATACAATCTCATGGCACAAGGTGCTCAGAATGGTGCTAATAAAAATGGTGATATGTTAGAGGTGTTAAGTGAGTATGCACCACAATATAAAGCATTAGGTTTTAGTGCTGAAGAGTTTACAAATACTCTAATTGATGGTGCTGAAAATGGAGCATTCCAAATTGATAAAGTCGGCGATGCAATAAAAGAATTCAACATTCGTTCAAAAGATGGCTCAAAAACATCTGCTGAAGGTTTTCAAACTTTAGGTTTAAATGCAGAAGAAATGACATCTCAATTTGCACAAGGTGGAGAAACTGCACAACAAGCGTTCCAGCAAGTTGTAACTGCATTGAATGGTATTGAAGATCCAGTAGAAAAGAACGCAGCAGGAGTCGCTTTGTTCGGTACACAGTTTGAGGATCTTGAATCTGGTGCAATAGCTGCTTTTGCGAATATTGGAGATAAAGCTGATTTATCAAAAGATGCATTATCAGAAATAGATCAAGTTAAATATGATTCCTTTGGTGAAGCAATGCAAGGAATAGGACGTAACTTCCAGACTGCATTAATCGAACCCATGCAAAAATACGTATTACCTCTATTAAGTGAATTCTCTCAATACATATTTGATAATATGCCACAAATACAGCAAACAATGAAAACTGTTTTTGATGCTATTGGTATAGCAATAAGCACGACAATAACATGGGTCGGAAATCTAGTAAACTGGTTAAAGACGTGGTTTCAAAACAACCAAGATACCATTAATGGAATTAAAGCAGGATTTCAAGATTTTGTGACTGTTGTGGTAAATTTGGTTAAAGGTTTCGTTGATTTAGCAACTAAGATATGGGAAAAATATGGCGATACCATACTGAAATATGCTAAAAAAACCTTTGACAATATAAAATTAGTCATTAGTGGTGTATTAGATGTCATAAAAGGCATTATTAAAACGGTGACAGGTATTATAACCGGTGATTGGGATAAGGCTTGGGAAGGTATCAAGCAGATATTTAGTGGTGTTTGGAAGGCAATTGAAGGGATTGTAAAGCAAGCTCTCAATTATCTGAAAACGGTAATCACTATTGCTTTCGATGCAATCAAAAGTTACATATCTGGTGCTTGGAATAAAACAAAAGATATTATAGCTAATGTAGCAGATAGCATTTGGTCAACTGTTAAGAAGCGATTTAATACAATGAAAGATACTATTGCAGTCATCTTCGAAGCAATAAAGACAACTGCAGGTAATATTTTTGATAAAATAAAATCCGCGATCACTTCCCCAATCGACAAGGCTGTTAGCACAGTAAAAACCCTTATTGGAAAAATAAAAGATGCTTTGAACTTTAATTGGAGTTTGCCTAAATTAAAAATGCCTCATGTCTCTGTGGATATGAAAAAGAAATTCGGAATACCATATCCAGATTTTGATATTTCGTGGTATAAAAACGGGGGCATTTTCGATAAACCTACCCTTGCAGGTTTGGGAGAAGCAGGTAAAGAAGCAATCGTTCCTTTAATTGGTCGTCAAATGGATCCGTTTGCTGATGCGGTATATAAAAGAATAGCTGATAATTTATCAAGTAATAGAACAACTAATAATGAATCACAAACAACTAATCATTCCAATACATTCCACATAAATATAGACGGTTTCGATGGTTCCGAGAATGATGCCAAAGATTTTGCAAAAGAACTAAAAAAAGAATTCAAAGGCTTAGGAGTCTCATTCAATTAATATTCAACCTCACCATTAATTTGGTGGGGCTTTTTTTGTGTCTATTATAGAAAAATAGCCCTAATTTCAAGGACTATTTAAATAACTTCCCTATTGTTTTACCTGCAATTTTCCCCGATATTCTTCTTCCGATTCTTTTTCCTACTTTTTTCTTTCTAACCGCATCCACATCATTCCATATACGCAACATTTTATAGATTTTAGATTTAAGACTCATTGGTTTGATCACCTCTTTATAATAAATACGTAGATATAAGCAAAAAGATTCAAATTTAAATAAAGTTATTGGAAAATTATGCATACTATTATATAATGTTTGTGAGGATTTAATTATACTCTGCACATGAGAGTGAGCATTGTGGGTGTGCGACCCACGGAAAAGAACCTTGCCATTAATTTTAAGTAGTTCAGTTTTGGAGTACAAAATCACAAAATGTACTTCAAAATGGACTACTTTTTTCATTTAAACTTACATACTAAATTACATAAAAAATGATTTATAAAATGCAATCAAAAATGATTATTGAATGAAAATTTGTAATTTTGTGGTATTATGATAATATAACTTAAAGAAATAAATGCTTATTCAACTAACGAGCAGGTTAGTTGAATAGGAGATAAAGAAAACAGGGGGATGAAATATGAAAATCAAAAATATTATTATCGTGGTATCTGTTTTATTGAATGTTGTATTTGGTTTTTTATTCTATAATGAGACTACAAAAAAAGGTCCCGTTGATGTTGGACTATCGTTTAAAGAAGCAGTTCGAGTTGAAAATTATGAACTCGCTAAAACACTTATGGCTGAAGGCAAACAAGAACATATAGCTGAGGAAACATTAAAGAAAGTAAATGAAGTTATGAGTGCTGGTACAAGTTTCAAAACCTATGAGTTGTTGGAATTTGATAATGGAGAAATGGTATTACTTAATTTAACACCAGACGCAAAGTATGAAATACAAGATGTTGTAATTGTTCCTGATGAATTAAAATCCATCTTTAAATAAAAGACATTCTTATTGCGTTAACGGGTGCTTTAGTTGAAGAAGAACAGTAGAGATAAAGCACAAGAGCTTGGAATTACTCCAAGCTCTTTTTGTTATTTGAAATAAATTATATCTTTCCAATCAAATTGCTTATCTGTAATCCCTAATCTTTGAGCAGGAGTCAAAACCTTTTTATCCGCTGATTTAAAAGGGCGACAAAAGTTGTAGTAAGTTCTTAGAATTGTAATCGCATATTGAGCATACTTCGGATTGAAGTTAGCGTAAATATAACTCTTCTTATCACCACGAGCTGTTGTTAACGGTCTTTCAAGAGATGATATATAACGTCTTATCTGTTGAATAAAGCTATTGGTCGAATGGTCATTAACATTTAAAAGCATCTTTGCGATTTCGTTTGGTTCCAGAGCAGATAAATCCGTTCTACAATCAACTGAATAAAATCCTTTATCCTTAGTAGCTAATGGATGTTTTATAGGGTTATCGGCATATTTGCGATATCTTTCTCCATCTTTACTGATAGCCTCTTCGTGGAATTGATGACTTGCTAGTAATTCCGTTAGATAATGATATGCCAATGTCCGTAGAAACTTTGTTTTGAATCCTCTGATATCTCCCCAATCAAGCAATTCTGCTTTTGCTTGTCCGAATTCTTCTAAGCATTGTTTTCTACTTTTCGTCTTGTTAACTCGGCATATAAAATGATGTGCATCGCTCAAGCTTAATTCCTTCGTGAATACTCTATAAAAGGCGTTTCTAATAGAGAAGTCATCATCACTAATCATTCGCCATTCATCAGCATTAACCATTTGTTTAATTAACCAATATTGAGCAGTTGTAGTGTAAGGTGCATTAACATTTAAACCATCGACAAATCTACTTCTATTAGAAATTTTCCCTAATTCGTGAAGATAAGCATTCCTATCTTCGCTATCGTTAGCAGATGGTTCTTGTGGATAATAAGACCAATCTAACCTATCATTCTTACGACTAAAAGTATTGAGATGGTCTTCTTTTAATTTTCTTGTATCTTCATTTAATTCATCCATTGAAATATTCCAATCATAGGCAACATCTGAACGGAATACATATCTTGATAAGACCTCAGCAGATACAACTATATACGTTTGCATATTAAGGTCTTCAAACCCCGTAAATTTCTTTGAACCTTGCCCTTTCTTACGGACGTTATTTAGGTAGTAGTGCATCTTGTCCGTATTAAGCCACATCTCGTTAAATTTCTTTGTTTGAAGGGGTTGTGTCTCATATCGTTCTAAAAACTCCAAACAACGCCTATATAGCCACTCCAGCTTATGATAGTAGGTTCCAACTCCAATTTCTAAAATATCACAAGTACGACTGACTGAAACCCTTCCTACAACCATCTTAGCGAACATTGGAAGAATAGTGTTCTTTTGTTGGTGATAAGTAGTGGTTTCCTCTCTTTTTGGTAGGACATTAGTGAACTTCTTACACACCTTACATTGATAGCGTTGAGACTTGCCCCTACTTTTCCCTCTTTTGTAAAATTGCTTTGGCTCTTTAAATGGCGTTGTATCTACTTCCGAGCAGCCTTCTTTATGAAATTGATAATCTGGCTCAACATCTCGGATGCTATTGATTTCTATAAGGCGTTTAATTTCTTCAGCAACAGACCAGTTAGATAAAGGGGTTACTGTGCAGTTTTGCGATACACCTCTACCAATCGGATTGTCATTGCAATACAAACCTTTGTGGTCTTTGGAACTTCCAGTCAATTTATAACGACTCGGTTTGCTTTTTACATCTTCGAACTTGTGCTGTTTCTTCCCAAAATTACAACAAAACGGATTGATGCAGTAATTATATTGAATGGGATATTCAGAACCGCTCCATTTAAAAGACGTTGGCAAGAACAACATTTTGTTATACCTTGTTGCAAATCGTTTTGGAGTTAATAAATCATATTGTTTAGCCCTATCTTTTAATTCTTCATTTGAAATCGGAATTTGAACATCTACAATTTCATCTTCCTTTGTGGCTAATCTTTTAAGTTTGGTCATTGTCTATCAGCCCACTCTATCTTTGATACCCATTTTTTCAACAATTCGCTTATTACTTCGCTTGTTGGCAATCCATTCAATAAACTTCTTATCGTCTAAAATGTTCATTAAGAATTCATCCACTGCCTCACTTTCAGTACGCTCTGCATATTCAGCATATTGCTTTACTATCACCCTTACTTGCTCAGATATTTCCCAATCCACAGACTTAGCGTTCTTATTTTTTGGCTCAAGAAATTGCATAAGAAAATGCACCCCTTATTGTATAGTAAATTGTAACAATTTTAACACACCAATTTACACTCCTACAATAATTATTTCACGTTTGCATTTTTATATACATTTTAACCTGCATTTTTGGTGCAAATTAACAACAAACCGTTGATTTAACAATAAAAAATGAGTATCAAATTCAGTTGCAATTTGATACTCATTTAATCTTACATTTTCACTTTTTGTACTCCAAAACTGAACTATTTACATTAATTTGGTAGGGTTCTTTTTTTTATGCTCATAAACTATTCGAAATGCATATGACTAGTCTTCCATTTTTTAATCCTACTTGAGGCAAACCAAAAGTAGATTGTTAAAGTAATAATCCCCAATATCCATATTTTAATCCATGTTCCAAATAAACCGGCAGCAGTACCATTAAAATATAGTCTTTTTCCATCAATAACCGTATGTTTTACATCCCAATTCATTTTCATTACAGTTGCAAATGGATAAAGCAAACCTAATGTGAAAACGGTTAGTATTGCTCCGATAAAACTAATAAAGATAAACTCTAATTTAGATCCGTCAAAAAAACTTTCTTTCTTAACTAATGCTTTAGCATTCTCCATTATTTTTCCTCCTTATACTCCCATAAATCGTCTACTTTACAATCCAAAATTTTTGCCAACTTAAATGCAGTTTCTAGATAAGGTGCTGAATGTCCTTTTACCCAGTTGCTAAATTGTTGCGGCGAAACCTCTAATTTTGTGTATATGTCCGATTGCTTCTTTTCTAATTCTGCGAGCCTTACTCTAATCTTTGGTTTAAGTACCATAAAACACCAACCTATCCTATATGTAATCACCTCCCCTAAGTTTATTATTACATTTACATTATATCAATTAATAAAAGAAAAATGCAAATAAGATTGAATTAATTAAAATAAGAATGTAATATAGTAGATGTATTACCATAGTATATACAGAAATGGTTTTTGAAAATAATTTGTATGTACTATTGTCATACAGAAATGAGAGGAGGAAATTTGAAAATGTTACATGGTGTAGATGGAGGCAATAATGGAATCAAAATTGTTAATTATAACGGTGCTCACAAGGTGGATTCCAGTTTAGGTGAATGGAGAGAACGAAAGTTAGTTTCGTCTTTCGGTAAAGACGATTTAGAAATACAGTATAAAGGTAAGCGATATTTCGGTGGGACTTTGGCGAAGTACGAGTCAGAGTTTAGACGGTCAATTATGGGAGATTCAAAATCTCATGAGGATGCAAAATTAAGAATATTAATCGGACTGCATTTATTTAGCAGTGATATGACAAACGACATAGTAGTAGGGCAACCGATTATCAAACACAACGATACTGAGAAAAACAAAATCAAGGAAATGTTGAAGGGTTGGCATCATTTAGTCATTAATGATGTTGAAAAGGAGATATTCATAGATCGTGTAGAAGTAGCACCTGAAGGTGGAGCTATATTTTTCGCAATTGATTCAGAAGATGAGTTAGTCCGAGTAATTGATTTTGGAGGAGGGACAGTTCATACAGCTACAATACTGGGAGGAAACTTTATTGATAAAGATTCAAATACGTTGCTATTTGGTGCAGATACAAATAAATCAAACGATATAGAATCAATGGTCAATGCAGTTATTGCCAAAACATCTGAGAAATGGGATCGAAACGATAAAGTGTTAGTTGGTGGTGGGATTGCAAATGAAGCAATCTCATTCCTTGAAGCCTATTTTACAAACATCGAAGTAGTCAAACCAAAATTAATCACAAGAAATGGGATCCAAAAAATCCATCCAGTTTACGCAAATGCAACAGGTTTTTACAACTTAGCAAGGATGATTTATGGTGGCTAGGAAAATATTACAAGTATCTTTTAATATGGATGATGAATTTGAAAGAAAACTGCACGAATACGCAACAGATAAAGTTTTTTCTAAGTATGTAAAAAGGTTAATAGACCATGACATGAATAACGTTAATGTGAATCATAATCATCAAGTGATTGATTTGAGTGAAGACAACAAACCTAAAGTGAGAAAGAACCCAAAGAGTTTTTTATAAATGTTATGGAGGTTACAACATGAGTATATTAACAACTGGAATTATCGGTTTAGGTGGATTAGGATTAACTCTTATTTCTTTGTTTCAATTAGAAAGAATGGGAATCATTCAAGTAAACGTGACATTGTTAAAAGGCATATTAATTATCGGTGTAATCGGTTTAGGGATATGGTTAATCAATTCAATTCTCGATATGCTTAGCGTCTTATTCTAGGTGATGAACAAAGGAAAATAAAAAGAGGAATACACAACTTATAACATAAGTGTAAAGGTAAAAAAGCAGAGTGGAAATCAGTCATAAACTACTAATATATCAGTAATTCAAGTATTCCTTTTCAATGTTCCTGCTAGGAATTTTAAAAGGAAGGGTGGAAATAGCTTGTTTACTTCAATAACTTGCTTGTTTCTTGGCAGCGTGATTATTGGATCATTGATGCCAATTGGTAAAATGTCAGACATGAAAATGTTGTCGGTAATTTTTAAGAGAAATAACTTCTTACGTGGTGACAAATCGCAACCAAAATTTAATGGTAAAAACAATGAAGATCATTATGTTGAGTATGTATATTCAATTCCATTAGGGTTAACTGTCGGTGAGGGATTAGTTAATGCAATTGGTGCAGCATTTGAAAAGCCAGTAAAAGTACTTTCTGAAGGTGGAAGAATATTCATTCGCATCTACTTTGAAAAATTGCCAGAAATAATACCGTACAGTAATGTACCAATTAGAAAAAGTGCAAAGTGGCTAATGCCAATCGGATATGGCTTAGATGGATGGTTGTGGCATGATCTAGATAGAGATGCAGTTCATATGAATGTATCTGGAGCAACCAGACAAGGAAAAACAGTGTTCCTAAAGAATCTAATCACATACCTTTGTGAGCATAAAACAGATTATGTGAAGTTTCATTTGATTGATATGAAAGGCGGACTGGAGTTTGGTAGGTACGAAAATCTTAGGCAGGTAGAAGGTGTTGCATCTAACATTGAAGAAGCTGAACAGATGTTGGAAAGAATTAGATTAGATATAGATAAAAAAATGAAATTTTTTAAGCGTAGAGGTTTTAATAATATCGTCAATACTCCTATTAGAACAAGGCATGTAATTATTATTGATGAGGCAGCAGAGTTAACTCCAGATAAGCATACATTACCAAAATTAAAAGAAAGTATGCAAAATTGTCAGGATACTATGTCACATATTGCTCGTGTGGCTGGTGCATTAGGGTATAGATTAGTATTTTGTACTCAATATGCTACTGCTGATACACTACCACGACAAGTTAAGCAAAATAGTGATGCTAAAATTGCATTTAAACTTCCAACAGGTACAGCTAGTCGAGTAGCGATTGACGAAGATGGAGCACAATACTTGCCAAATGCAGGTAGAGCAATTTATAAGACCCATGAAAGGGAAACAGTTCAAGTACCATTGCTTGACGATAAAGAAATGATGGAACGACTACAGCCTTTTATGAAAGAGGTGAGTGAACTTGACGCACCCAAAGACTATAGCGTTCCAGAAACGGACGGAAGCAATATTATTGAGTTTGGCAAGGCTTAAATTCGCAACAAGGGAGCAATTACAAGTAATCAATAGTCTTGGTGGGAATAGGAATGCCAATCGGATATTAAAAGAAGTTGAATTGGATAAGTTAATTAGGTCATTCAGAAGAGAACAAAAGATTTATTGCTTAACAAAGAAAGGAAGGGATATGATTAATTGTGATACTATCCCAATTAGACGTGAGGGGTACGTGCAGCACACTTTAATGGCTAACGATATTTTTATTTATAAGGGAATGCCTAATGATTGGAGAGTAGAAGAACCTACAGCATTTAAAACAGTTAGAGGGAAGGTGAAGTTTGTTCCAGATGCAGTTTATAGTGAGAGTGATCGGACAAATTTCATTGAAGTTGACCGCCATCAACGAATGAATGAAAATCGCAATAAGATAAAGATTTATTCAGAGTTGCAAAGTGTCTTTAGATTGCAAAAAATCCGACCACCCTCACTCACATTTTACACTATGACACAAGTAAGAAAAAGACGTTTAAAAAAGATATGCGATGAGTTCAAAGTAGAAGCAGAGATATTGGAAGTTGAGGATATAAGATAAATTTTCTAACTCAGACTAAATGGTCTGAGTATTTTTTTGGTTAAAAGAAGGAAAAAAGTGACATTTATTGAATAAGTATGTAAAAGAGTAGGAGGTTGTTAAGTGATTAAAAAAATTCTAATTCTAGTTGCACTTATTTTCGTATTAGTAGCTTGTGGAGGTAATAAAGATGATTTTAAAGGTTCAACATGGGGAATGACAGTTGATCAAATTATCGAATTAGAAAAAGAAAATGGCAATGAACTTTATACAGAAGATGTTGATAGTGATGAAGAAATTACTATTCAATATGAAGACATTATTATTAATGGTCATAAAGCTGATGTTGAATATGTATTTAAAAATGAGGTCGAGAAAACACTTGTTTTATCTCCAAGTGATTTTGACGATAAGTTTAGGGGTTATAATGAAAAACTAAATGACGAATCATTGTCTGAAGAAGAAAAAAATGATGTTATCGCAAAGTTTGAAGAAGATAATAAAGAGTTAATACAAGAATATGAAAATATTCCAGACATATTAAAGTTGAATGATTTTGCTCTTTCAGAAGGGATTTATTGGTTCAGTGATTTAGATGAAGAAGATGAAAAGTATTTGTATGAGTCTTTAGTTTCTAATTACGGTGATCCTTCATACGGCAAAACCCCATACGATAGTGAAGAAATCTATTCTTGGTATACAGATCGAACAACTATCAACTTTAGCAGTAGTTTTATCTTTTACTATGCTACTTATAGTGCTTTGGAAGATCTTATGAAATTAAACAACCAAAACAAAGGAAGTAGTAATGATTTGTGAATTCTAAATATTTCGTTAGCCGACATAATTGTCGGTTTTTCTTTTGCATAAACCTATTAAACTATGATAAATAAGAATAAAATATGCATAATCAACAATATTTTTCTTGATATAACAAACACCAACATGCTATGATATAAGAAAATAGTTCGGAAAAAGGTTGATATATTAGGGTTTTCACTCACCTGTTAAAGTAATTGTTATTCCAACAAACGAGGAAGTTATGATTGCTCGTGATACGGTACGGTTGGCGGAAACAGAATATAGTAAGTAATGTAGAGGATCTGACTTTTTATTTTAAAGTCGGATCTTTTGTATTATTTTAACAAAATTTATACTTTTCTTATGTTAAAATAAAGACAGTTAGGAACGGGATAGGAGGAGTTTTGATGACCAATGAGCGGGTGTTAGAAGAGCTTTCTGAATGGGAAAACAGCTTGCAGATCTATAAAGCAAATGATTTTGAGATGATTTATGATTCTTGGATGAAGCAAGGATTTGAAAAGATAAATCCATCAATACAAGCAAACTTTTTTGAAAAACTTGATAATATATTATTTCATACACATGCCTATTTACAAGGTTCTAATAGTCAAAACGAAGCAAGAGAAAGAATTATTACAACGAGCAGAATATTCAACCCTCACATTTCTCATATCCACGAAATGAACTCTTTAAAGATTGAACAACTTACTTATTTGGCTCAACAGCATATTTCTAAAGGTAGACTATATTCTCTCGTGCAAGGTGGAATTACGGGGACGGGAGGGATTGTATTACTTGGGGTAGATTTCCCGCTAGTGATGGTGATGAATTTAAGGGTGGTTCAGTTAATTGCGCTAACATTCGGACACGAAGTAAATCATCCTTATGAAATGATGCTTTCACTTAAGGTGTATCACGCGGCAACATTGCCAAAACGATTACAAAAACAAGCTTGGGATGAACTAGTGAAAGAATTAGAAACGGACCAGGCATATTTATATGAAGGAAATGACGCGTTAACGAATCATTCATGGTTAGATCAACCACTAAAACAGGCGAGCAAATCGTTGTTTATCTTAATGGCAAGAAAAAAGATATTTCAAGGTATACCAATATTAAGTATTGGTATTGGTGCTTATTACAACTATCAATTGACGCGGCAAGTCGCTAATTTTGCATTACGTTTTTATCAAAAACGATATATATTGGCCACAGAAAAAGTATAAGAGCGAATGAGTGAGCGTGCAGTTAAACGCTCACTCATTTATTACCTAAAGTTAGCTTTTTTTATTGTCTCGCACAACGAGTACATCACAGGAAGCAAACCGAGTAATATTCTCGGAAACACTTCCGATTAAAAATCTTTCTACAGCATTAACCCCGGTAGCTCCACAAATAATAAGGTCTGCATTATATTTATTAGCAACGTCTTTGGCAATTTTTACTTTAGGTGATCCATATTCAATTTCCAACACCACGTGCGTTAAGCCGGCACCACTTGCTTTTTCTTGATAATTCTCTAAAAGTTCCTTCGCATACACCTCTGATCGACTTGCTAAATTTCGGTCGTAAGCCTCTACGGTGGTAAAGGTTCTTGTATCAATAATGTGACAAAGTACCATTTGTGCCTGGTTCCTTTTAGCTATATCTACTGCTTTTTCAAAGGCGCGTTCCGAAGCTTTCGATCCATCTACAGCCACAACAATGCGCTTATATTCGAATGCCATGTGAACACTCTCCCTTCCTTTTATAAGTTAATTATACCATGATTTACTAACGATTGATGAAAAAATGATGACGTTTACAAAAATTGTTTGTAGCATAATAACAGCAAATGGAGGTGTGTGAGATGGAAAAGAACATACTTAATGATCTATCGGAAATGGGTGAGGGCGAACAATTTGTTAATCAACAAATAATGGAAAGCTATCACAGTGGTGTGATTGACCATGATGTACGACGCGAAGCGCAGCAAAACAAACAACAAGAATAAGCGAAAAGACTAGGAACCATTCCATTGGCTCCTAGTCTTTTTAATAGCATTTACTTGTTGTTTCGGGTACGATGGAATTACATTATATAGCATTTATCGATACAGTTAATAAGGAGAGATGAATGTGGGACATGCGATCATAACGGCTGGAATGAAAGGTTTAGGAAGAAAAGTGACAGAAGCATTCCTACAGAAAGGTCATCAAGTTACGGTAACGTATAGGAACGACCGAGAAAGAGCAGATCAGCTAAAGAATCTTTATTCAGATCAATTACATATCGTACAGGCAGATGTGACAAATAAATATGATGTACAAACAGTTGTGGAAAAAGCGGTTAATCAATTTGGAAGTGTGCAATACTTAATTAACAATGCTGGTCCCTTCATATTTGAAAGAAAGAAGTTGTTAGATTATACCGAAGATGAATGGGATGATATGATACGGGGTAACCTTGATGCGGTATTCTATTTATTAAAGCAAACGGTACCATATATGCGAGAACAACGATTCGGTCGTATCGTTAACTATGGTTTTCAAGGTGCGAATGCAGCTTCGGGCTGGTTAAATCGTGCTGCATTTGCTGCTGCAAAAGTAGGCTTAGTGTCGTTGACAAAATCTATAGCATTTGAAGAAGCGGAGCATGGTATTACATCTAATATGATTTGTCCTGGAAATATAATTGGAGATTTTAAAGAGGCGAGTATTTCTGAAAGTCGGGAAATACTAGATAAAGATACACCAATTGGACGTTCAGGAACCGGAGAAGATATTGCCCGAGCAATTTTGTTTTTGTGTGAACAGGACTCAGATATGATTACTGGCGAAGTGATGGAGGTAACAGGTGGATTAAACGTCATTCATCGGTTTCGATAAAGGTTAGCTTGTTTCCTGTTTTTTTGATACAATCATTTTGTTATTTACACTTTCAGTTTTATATAGAGAAAAGGGAGGTCATGAAAGTGAAGATAGGAATACCTAGAGAAATTAAAAATAATGAAAACCGTGTGGCGATTACGCCTGCTGGGGTCATGACATTGATGCAAGCAGGGCATAACGTTTATGTGGAAACATCTGCTGGTCTTGGTTCAGGTTTTACGGATAAACAATATAGAGAAGCGGGCGCTATAGTTGTAGCAGCAGCTGGAGAAGCATGGGAGCAGGAAATGGTGATGAAAGTAAAAGAGCCATTACCAGAGGAATATGGTTATTTTTATGAAGGTCTTATTTTGTTTACATACTTGCACTTAGCTCCTGAACCAGAGCTAACCAAAGCATTAATTGATAACAAAGTTATTGGGATCGCCTATGAAACCGTACAACTAACTAATGGATCGCTACCGCTTTTAACACCGATGAGTGAAGTAGCTGGACGTATGGCTTCACAAATAGGTGCGCAATTTCTGGAAAAATCAAAAGGTGGGCGAGGTATTCTGCTCGGTGGTATACCAGGAGTGCAGCGCGGAAAAGTTACTGTGATTGGTGGCGGAGTTGTAGGTACGAATGCAGCTAAGATTGCAGTTGGACTTGGAGCCGAGGTGACGATCATGGATTTAAATCCTGAACGCCTTCGTCAATTAGACGATATTTTTGGTGCATCGATTACTACAATGATGTCTAACCCATTAAATATCGCACAGGCATTAGAACAATCGGACCTAGTAATCGGAGCTGTCTTAATCCCTGGTGCTAAGGCACCTAAATTAGTAACAGAGGAAATGGTCAAAAACATGCCAGAAGGATCCGTCATTGTCGATGTAGCAATCGATCAAGGTGGAATTTTTGAAACAACTGATCGAATCACTACTCATGATAATCCAACCTATTTGCGCCATGGTGTTTTACATTATGCTGTAGCAAATATGCCTGGTGCAGTACCGAGAACATCAACAATTGGATTAACAAATTGTACAGTACCATATGCCTTGCAATTAGCTAATCAAGGCTATAAATTAGCATGTCTAGGTAATCCAGCGCTATTAAAAGGGATTAACACGCTAGAAGGCTATGTGACTTATCAAGCAGTTGCAGAAGCACATCAGCTAGAGTATGCAAATGTAAATGAATTATTAAATAGATAAAAAGATCGCCGCTAACGTGTGGAGTTAGCGGCGATCTTTTTTTTGATGTAGTGAGTGTATGGATTTTGTTAAGGCATGCAGTTGTTAGGGGGTATTGTCTATGTGTGCTTTGTAATGGTGCGATGTGAGTTTTGCGACAGTAAAATCTACAGATATGAGAAATACGCGTCGCAAGGAGAGATAAGCGACACGAAAATCCGTGAAAACGAAAAATACGCGTCGCAAACAGAGATAAGCGACACGAAAATCCGAGGAAACGAGAAAAACGTGTTGCAAGGAGAGATAAGCGACACGAAAATCCGTGAAAACGAAAAATACGCGTCACAAAGGGAGATAAGCAGCACGAAATTCTCCGCAAAGAAAACATAAGAGCTCATGTCTACCAAGTCACCTAGTGCTATTCCGTTCCGCAACTAAAAGGAATGACGAACTCGCCTCACTCTTCAAAACTTTTATCAATAAATTGCTGGACTCTGTCTTGATATTCTTCTGTAGAAATGGTGTGTGACTTGACATGTCCTGCACCGGGAACAATCCACAATTGTTTTTCTCCACCAGCAGCATCGTATAACTCGTGCGCCATCTCGGTTGGGACAAGTTCATCAGCATCTCCGTGGATAATTAAAAGTGGTAAGGTATTTTTACTTACTTGTTCAACTGTGGAAGCTTCCCCAAAATTGTATCCAGCTCGAACACTTGTGATTGCGCTTGTAATCTGTAATAGCGGGATTGCAGGTAAATGATATAACTGCTTTAATTGATAAGCAAGTTCATCGTAAGTAGAGCTATAGCCACTGTCTGCGACAATACCTTTTACTTGTGGTGGTAAAGACTCTCCGCTTGTCATTAAGACAGTTGCTGCTCCCATTGATGCCCCGTGTAAAATAATCTGATTCTCGTTTTCTTCCTCGACTAACATGCTGATCCATTGTTGCACATCTTTACGGTCATGCCAGCCAAACCCAATATAATCGCCTTCACTGTCACCATGGCCACGAGCATCAGGCATAAGCACATCGAAACCTTGATCATAGTAAAACTTTACAAAGTCACCCATGCTCTCGCTTGAAGACCGAAATCCATGTGCGAGAATAACAGCTTTTCCAGTTGCTTGCTCGTTTTTAAGAAATTTTGCCTTTAGCTCTAAATCATCGGTCGAAGTTAATGTTTTTGTTTCAAATGTTTGCATATCAAACCAAATTCTTGCTTCTTGTAACAATTGGTTGTTTTGTTCTGCCATAGCAGATACTGTTTCTGCTTCCTTATGTAATTCGATAGATTCACCACGTTTTACACTTTTGTTATAACAATACTGTCCGGCGCCTAATAATCCAACAATTATAACTACTAAAATAACACTACTAGATATATAGATTTTTTTCATTCCCGTTCCCCTTATTTTCTGCGTCTTGTTTTCCATGATGAAGTGGCATAAGATGTTTCACTTATGCCACTTCAGATTATACCTTATTTTAAAATGTTATCATATGCGATTATTCAATTATTTGTAGCTCCTTAGGAAACGAAGTAAGAAGCTCTGTCCCATTTTCACTAATAAAGACTTCATCTTCTATTCTAACGCCACCAACACCAGGCACATAAATCCCGGGCTCGATTGTAAAACACATACCTTCCTTAAGTGTAACAGTATTATTCGCTGCCATTGATGGGAATTCGTGAACATCAATACCAATTCCGTGACCTATGCGATGCTTAAAATATTCACCATACCCGTTGTCTGTAATATGCTGACGGGCAGCTTGATCAATATCACCGACCGGTGTGCCAATCGTAGCTGCTTCAATGGCTTTTTGTTGAGCTGCTAATACAGTTTGATAAATAGCTTGTTGCTGTTCGGTGATATTTTTATAAGCAACTGTCCTAGTTATGTCTGAGCAATAGCCATTATAGACAACTCCTAAATCAAAAAGGACGAGATCACCGACTTCTATTTTTTTATGATCTGGTGTTCCGTGCGGTGATGCTGTCTTCGTACCAGATAATACCATCGTTGAAAATGACATTTCTCGCACACCTTGCTTTTTTAAGGTATATTCAATTTCAGCGACAATTTCGAGCTCGCTTTTTCCTTGTTTAATTGCTTCGATACCTGTTTTTACACCAAGATCTGCGAATGCTGCAGCTTGTTTTAGAATTGAATATTCGTTACCATCTTTGATTACTCGTAAATTGGCAAGAAGTGATTGCGCATTGATAAATGTCGTGTTGTTGAATATTGTTTGCAACTGTTCTAATCGTTCAACTGTAAGATGATCTTTCTCAATACCAAGTGAAGTAGGCATTCTTTTCGATTTGCGTAAATAAGCTTGAAATAACTGCCAAGGATTTTCATGATCATAGTAGGTAATCAGCTCACCTTTCCATCCAGCTTCGATCGCGTCCTCTTGTTCCATGGCTGGTAGGATAAAAACGGGTTCTCCTAAGTTGTCGATAAAGATGGCAACAACTCGTTCGTGTGGATCAGTGTAGTAATTACTCGTATAAAATACATTCGCCTTTGATGTTATAAAGATACTGTCTAGATTGTTTTTTGTTAGTTGTTCTTGCAAATGATTGATTCTTTCCATTTTTGTTCCTCCTGTTTTTGAGTGGTCTGTTATGGATATTATAGCAAATATAAGGAATTGTTTTTTTACAAACCTTCTTCATATAAGTTAACCAGAAGTTTTGTTATGATAGAAGGGTATTGGAAATTTAAAAAATATTTCTAAGAAATTTGAAACATTTATATTATGTTAGTCGTATGTGTATTACAAGCATAAAAAGAGAAGAGGTGCATCTATGGGTTTGTTCTCAAAGCTTTTTCAAAAAAAGGACGAAAAGCCTGTAGTACAAGAACGTACAGTTTTCAATATTCAAATTGGGGATATTGTAGAGTACGATTTACATGACTATGAGGTTGTCGGCAAAATTACTTACCGACAAGGCTCCTATGAATGGATTGCCTATCAAATGTTGGAAGGAGACAATATTCGATGGCTATCTGCAGAAATGGATGATGAAGTAGAGCTAGGTATTTATGAAAAAATCGTGTTACCCGTATCTCAACCTTTTCCGAAAGAATTGAAGTACAAAGATCGTACTTATTATTTGGATGAAGAAGGGGAAGCGCGTGTCGTTGGGGAAGGTAGAAGTAAAAATATTAATGGTAGAATCACTCCTTATGCTGACTATTATGATGATTCAGAAGAGCACTATTTAAGTGTGGAGAGCTGGGGGAGTGAGAATGAAGTTAGTTATGGATATCCCATAGAGGATTATGAAATAAAAATTATTGCGGGTTCAATATAAAAGGAGGAAATGTAAATGTTTAAAATGTTTAAACGTGTAAAAACAGTAGTTAGTTCAGAGTTAAATGCGATGTTGGATAAAGCCGAAGATCCGGTGAAAATGCTAGATCAATTTATGCGTGATATGGAGTCTGATATTCGTGAAGTTGAAAGTGCTGTTGCGAAACAGATTGCAAATGAAAAAATGCTAAAGAGAAAAGCTGATGATGCCCAAGCTTTAGTTGACAAACGTCAAAAGCAGGCAGAAACTGCCATTGAAGCAGGAAATGAAGATTTAGCCCGTCGCGCATTACAGGATAAAAGTGATCAACAACAACAAGCAACTATGTTACAAGAATCTTGGCAAAGAGCTAAGCAAGATTCTGATACATTACGCGTTAAACTGGATGAAATGAAGAAAGAATACCAAGATATGAAATTGAAAAAGGATACACTGAAAGCTCGTGCAGAATCTGCTAAAACAAGAACAAAAATGAACCGCACCATGTCATCTATTGGAAATGATGAATCGAAACAAGGCTTTGAGCGCATGGAAGAGAAAGTATTGCGTTATGAAGCAGAAGCAGATACGAGCGAGGATTTGTCTGCTGCAAGCCGTTCATTAGATGATGAATTTGAACAATTAGAGAAAAATGATGTAGATGATGAACTAGCGGCATTGAAAAAGAAAATGGGTAAAGAATAAAAAATCAGTAAGTCAATTTCATATTTACCTCACACAGCTATTTGCATTCACATTTAGTGGATGTTAATAGCTAAAATTCAGTATTATGAAATTGACATTTATTATGTGTAATTAGTAAGACCCTTGCGGTGAACAATCGCTGCAAGGGTTTAACCTATGGATATTTTAGTGAAAGGAGGATGTTCCTTTTTATGCCAATGAAGATGTTAGGCCTCTCTATCGTATTATTATTAATTTTATCAGCGTGTGGACCTTCGGGATTTACAAATAGCTCAGGTGCTTTTGAAGATCCGGGCGTATCAGTGGATATGATTCCTGATGAGCCAACAAAACAAGAACTAACAGAGAATATACAACAGACTGCAACAAATGACATTGAAGCTGTGATTGCCAATAATTTTGAATTATTAGATGTTGTGCAAGGTGAAGATGCAATTGCGAATGTTTATGCAACGAGACAATTTTCCGTTTCAGAAATAGTATCTGTCATCTCAGAGGCTATTGAACCTGATGAGATTAGTGATTTAAAGAATAACCAGCAAATACTAATTTACCCCAACCATTTTGTCACGTTTAAAGTAAGTGAAGAGGATGCAGATGTAGTGTTAATGGAAGTAGCAACCGAGCAATTTGTTCGTGATAATTATTCTCCAAGTTTTCTTCAAACGTACTTTGCTTTTAGGTTATTAGATAGCGTACTAGGAGTACCAAATTGGGGCTCTAGTCGGTCAAATAAATGTGCTAATGGTGGCTGTTATGGTGGCTATTCAACTAGCAAGCCGTACAATCAAGGAAGTTTGAATACAAATCGTGGTATGTCGGATTATCGTGGTGGCGGACCAAGCGCAGGTAAATAATAAAGGAGGAATACAATAATGGAATTGATGGAATTTGTTTCAACGTTACTTTATTTTGTAATTGCAATTATTGTTGTTGTAATCGGATTAGTTATTTTTGAATTTATTACAACGAAGTATAAAGATTGGGATGAAATTGCTAATGGTAATCAAGCGGTTGCACTTTCAATCGCTGGTAAAATTATCGGTATTTGTATCGTGTTGTCATTTGCTATATATCATAGTGTGACAGTTTGGGAAACATTAGTATGGGGCGCATACGGTGTGGTCTTGCAGCTAGTTGCATACTTGCTTTATGAAGCATTCACACGTAAGTTTTCCGTTGAAGAACAGATTAAGAATAACAATGTTGCAGTTGGTATCGTATCACTTGGAGTATCGATTGGTCTTGCTTTTGTAATTGGAGCATCAATCACATAATAATCTGAGCAAATACAAGTAAATTATCGATAACATTTAGGGTCTGGCTCGGAGCGCGGGTTGGACCTTCTCTATTTTAAAAATCTGAAGTAATAAATCAATTTATGCTTAAATTTTTTTGTCATTCCCAAGCATCATAATGAAACGGTCTGCAATATTATGATGTCTCGAGAATGGTAGTAAAAATAAATATGAAATTGACACAATACATAAGTCGTTAACGGAGTGATCATATTGGAACCAAAAGCAAGACGTCAAAGTAACCTTATATATTGGGCATCAGGTATTGTATCTATATGCGGTATCATTTTTGAGGTTTTATTTGGTGCTTTAGGCTCCTATATCTTAGGAGATGGTGTAAAACAATATACACTTACTATTTCTTTATTTTTAACGGGAATGGGGGTTGGGGCTAGCTTAAGTGAAAAGGTGCTAAAAAACCTGATCATCACTTTTATTTACATCGAGTTTTTCGTTGCGTTAATCGGCGGTTTTTCCAGTTTTCTCATGTTTGGAATGACAGCTTTTTCTCCACCAGGTTCAGATGCATTATTCCTATACTTAATTACATTTACCGTTGGGGCATTAACAGGTGTTGAATTACCGATTTTAATTCGCAAAGCAAATAGCATTGGTGTTTCATTAAATAGAAGTACAGCACGGGTGCTTTTTTCGGATTATGCAGGAGGGCTCATTGGCGGATTACTTTTTGTGTTTTTATTGCGACCGCAATTCGGGATGGTCAAAACTGCCTTCTTCGTAGGATGTATTAACTTAGGTGTTGCGCTAGTTGTGCTTTGGCTATTTCGAAAAGAAATTAAGCATATTATTGTGCATGCAATAATTGGATCATGTATTGCAGTTCTGTTGCTTTTCGGATTATTATTCGGCGAAGAGATGGCATTTAGCTTTGAGCAGAAACTTTATAAAGATCCGATTATCCATATGGAAGAAAGTCGTTATCAAAAAATTATTATTACGAAAAACCAAGAGGATACAAGGCTGTATTTGAATGGAGGACTACAGTTCAGCTCCATTGATGAATACCGCTATCATGAATTATTAGTCCACCCTGTGATGGCCCATGCAAAAAGCCATGACCAGGTTCTGATTCTAGGTGGCGGAGACGGTATTGCAGCGAAGGAATTGCTGAAATATGATGATCTTGGTCATATTACGCTCGTGGATTTGGATCCGGCAGTCATCGATTTGGCTAACGAACATCCAGATTTGTTAGCATTGAATGACGCTTCTTTAAAAAATGATAAGATAACGGTAATTAACGATGATGCGTTTGAATATTTACGAGAAAGTACCACATGGTTTGATGTTATTATTATCGATTTACCTGATCCGAACGACGAAAGTTTAAATAAATTATATACACAAGAATTTTATTCATTGGCCCGCAATCACTTATTGCCTGATGGAGCGATGATGGTACAAGCGACTAGCCCAGTATTTGCACGAGAAGTTTATTGGACGATTTCAAAAACGATTGAAACAACTGGGATGTATATAGAGAACTTTCACGTAGATGTTCCGAGCTTTGGAAACTGGGGGTTTGTGATGGCGAGTCGAGAGCCGATTCACACTTCTACCTTAGATATTACGGTTCCAACACGTTTTCTAACAAATGATTTGATAGAAGCTGCAACAGTGTTTGGGCAAGATGAAGATAATCACATACAACAGGCAGATGGTAATGCGAAAAGTTGGGAAGCAAACACGTTAATCGATCCGATTCTAATTCAATTGTATGAAAACGCATGGAAAAACTACTAAATGGGTATAGTCATTGTACATTCTCTTAATAATGAAATATTAGGATATAATTTAAAAAGGAGAGAGTAGACAATGAAAGTATCTTTTCATGGGCAATCAGTAGTCAAAATCGTAACAGCAACACACACAATTTTAATTGATCCATTTATTTCGGGAAATGGAACGTGTGATTTGAATGCAGCAGAGGTTAAACCAGACGTAATTTTACTTACACATGGCCACAATGATCACGTTGGAGATACCATTGACATTGCTAAGAAAAATGATGCGTTGGTTGTAGCTCCATTTGAATTAGCAAACTATTTATCATCTAGAGGGCTAAATACCCACCCGATGCACATTGGTGGGGCACATCAATTCGAGTTTGGTAAAGTGAAATTAACACCTGCTTTTCACGGATCTTCATATACGGATGAAGATGGGCAAACCATTTATACAGGAATGCCAGCAGGACTATTGTTTACAGCGGAAAATAAAACAATTTATCATGCCGGTGATACAGCATTATTTTCTGACATGAAATTGATTGGTGAGATGAACAGTATTGACCTTGCCTTTTTACCGATCGGTGACAATTTCACGATGGGACCTGAAGATGCGTTAGTAGCAGCAGACTGGTTACAAGCAAAACAGGTTGTTCCAATGCACTACAATACGTTTCCGTTAATTGAACAAGATGCTGATGCATTTGCCAGCAAAGTAAAGCCAGGGAACGGCCTAGCTTTAAAACCTGGAGAATCAATCGACATATAATTTATCGAAAAACAGACTTGCTAGTGAATGCAAGTCTGTTTTTTTATATTTAAAACATGTTCAGTGATGGTTGTACATAAAATAGAGTAGTGAAAACTATGACAGAAGGAGTGTATGGTATGGAACAGTATGCGTTACTTCGTATTCTTTTAGCATGTTTCTTTCTTTATATTGCTTGGCCGGCGATCAGTGAGCAAGCCTCAAGCCTAGCCTCCATGTTTTGGGCTGGATGGTTGCTATTTTTCTTATTTGTAGTAGGTTCAAACCTAGCTGCTATGTTAAAAATAACGAAACCACTTGGACTGGATAAGCAGGAGGAGAAACAAGTTTCTGTTGGAAAAAATTGATGTGAAGCCGATTCATCTGTATAATAACAATAAGATAATATTTACTAGTACAGATGGAAAGATTGGTGAAATGGTTGGCAACGAAACACGAACAAATCCTCATATTTATCGAATCATTAAAGGTCGGGAATAAAATATCTGTAAGACAAATTGCTAAGGAACTGAAGGTAAGTGAAGGAACTGCTTATCGAGCTATTAAAGAAGCGGAAAATCAAGGCTTAGTAAGTACAATTGAACGTGTTGGCACCATTCGAATCGAAAGAAAAAAGAAAGAAAACTTTGAACGACTTACTTTTGCAGAAATCGTTAGTATTGTTGACGGTCAGGTGTTGGGTGGAAGAGAAGGGTTGTACAAAACGCTCAATAAGTTTGTGATTGGTGCGATGAAATTAGATGCGATGATGCGTTATACTGAAAAAGATGCTCTATTGATCGTAGGTAATCGTGTAGAGGCACATGAATTGGCGATAAAAGAAGGAGCGGCTGTTTTAATTACTGGTGGTTTTGACACGGATGATCATGTCAAAAAATTAGCCGATGAGAAACAGCTCCCGATTATGTCTACAAGCTATGATACTTTTACTGTGGCAGCGATGATTAATCGGGCTATATATGACCAACTGATAAAGAAGGAAATCGTCCTTGTCGAGGATATTTTTACATCCATTGAGGATACGTATTATTTATCTACAAAAGAATTACTTGATCGCTGGTATCAGTTAAGAGATGCAACGACACACAGTCGCTATCCAGTTGTTGATGAAAACAATCGTGTAATGGGCATGATTACATCTAAGGATGTGATTGGTAAGGACCGGACGATAACGGTAGACCGTGTAATGACGAAGAATCCGAATACTGTATTGAAAGAAACGTCTTTAGCTTATGCGGCCCACATGATGGTTTGGGAAGGTATTGAAATCATGCCCGTTGTCGATACACACCAGAAGCTACAAGGACTAATTTCAAGACAAGATGTACTCAAAGCATTACAACATATCCAACGCCAGCCACAGGTTGGGGAGACGATTGATGATATCGTTACAAGTCGACTAGAAGC
This sequence comes from Radiobacillus sp. PE A8.2, assembly GCF_045635475.1. Lineage (NCBI taxonomy): Bacteria > Bacillati > Bacillota > Bacilli > Caryophanales > Bacillaceae > Radiobacillus > Radiobacillus sp. PE A8.2. Next base: position 59,480 of record NZ_JBJGXI010000006.1, read on the forward strand.
TGTCGAGGATGATATGAATAATACTATTTTTCGTTCTGACATCACACCACAAATGACCAACCAATTAGGGACGTTATCATATGGTGTATTTGTTTCCTTTGTCACGGAAGCATCGAGCAGATTACTTCGTCAGTATAAAAAAGGTGAACTCGTTGTTGAGAACTTATCGGTTTATTTTATTAAACCTGTTCAAATTGATAGTGTGTTAGAAATAAGGCCGCGTTTGCTAGAAGTTGGAAGGAAATTTGCAAAAGTGGATGTAGAATTGTTTCATGAAAAAGCGTTGGTAGGAAAAGCATTGCTTATGGCACAACTCATTGATCGTTGATATAAAAAAATAACCCCCTTTAGAGGGGATTATTCTGCTTGTATTCTTTTTGCCAATTCGCCTCGATAATGCTTTGCTTTTTTGTATCCATTCACCAGCTGCATTCCTCCGAATAGTAAAAAGACAATCACAACGAAAAGTGCAAGTTGGGTTTGGTAAAACAGGTATTGATTTATTCCAAAAACAGAAATAAATGTACCAAGTGCAAGTTGTGCTTTCGAATTGGTGTATTCTTGAATTAAAGGGTCGTTACTACGAACGATCGCCACCTTGTAATAAATGTATAATACGATCGAAACGATAGTAAGAATTGGAAATATAATCATGACATCTACTCCTAACATAAGAACATCTTTTTCATTTTAGCTTGTTTTACATACTTTTGCTAGAAAATACTATATAATAGTGTTGTTTTCCATATCAATTTTTTCTACCGAATCGTCTACATGTGTACGTTATTATCTTCTTAGACTAGGCAATTGAGCCAATTTTATTATTACCTTAAAGAGCCGTTTTAATTGGCGATAATTCTGGTATTAAAGTGGTTAATCATTTCATGCAATCATAGGAGGATATTATGAGTTATCAACAAGCCATTATTGAAAAAATTAAACAGTATCAAACTATTATAATCCATAGACATGTTCGTCCTGATCCTGATGCATATGGTTCACAAGCTGGACTAGCAGAAATAATCATGTCATCTTTTCCTGAGAAAAAAATTCATATTGTTGGTGATGAGGATGTTTCTTTAGCATACTTAACTAAAATGGATACAATTGAGGACAGCGTATACCGGGATGCGCTTGTAATAATCTGTGATACAGCAAATCAAGCGCGCATTGCAGATCAGCGTTATATGAACGGTAAAGAAATCATCAAAATTGACCACCATCCAAGTGTAGACCCATACGGAGATATAGCATGGGTAGACCCGACAGCAAGCTCTACAAGTGAGATGATTTATGAGTTATACCTGCATGGGAAGGCAGACGGACTCTTATGTAATAAAGTAGCGGCAGAGCTGTTGTATTGCGGTATTGTTGGTGATACAGGTCGTTTTTTATTCCCTAGTACAACAGATAAAACGTTTCGGTATGTAGCAGACCTAGTGGCTTATGATTTTGACAGAACCACGCTATATGACAACATGTATCATACGAAAATGAATATGGCGCGTCTAAAAGGCTATATTTTACAAAACTTCGATATTTCTAGTGCAGGCGTATGCTCCATAAAACTATCGAAAAAACTTTTACAAGAATATCGGTTATCATCATCAGAAACGAGTCAATTAATCGGTGTTTTTGGAGATGTGGAAGGCATTAAAGCATGGGTATTCTTTGTTGAAGAAGATGATCTGATCCGGGTAAGATTACGTTCAAAAGGACCTGTAATAAATGATGTAGCAGCAAAATATAATGGCGGCGGACATCCATTGGCTTCTGGAGCAACCATTTATAGCTGGGAAGAAGCTAAGCAGTTAATCCATGATTTAGAAGAAGTGTGTCAGTAAAAAATATTTGCTATTGTTACGTAGTTGAGTTGTAGTGGTGAATATCACAATTAAGAGAGTGCTAGATAGCGATGGTTTTAGCACTCTTACAACTGTCCTACTTACACTTACCTTAGATTATACATATTTATTAAAATTTAGAAATGCCGCCTTTAATCTGGAGTTTCTCTTGGTTTGTTACTTCCAATAATTAAATATTCAATTACGCTTCGTCAGCGTCTTTAGGTTTAACGAAAATAAATAACAAAAAGCTCAACCACGAAATACTTAGTATAACAACATATACAATAATCCACATCGATTGTTTTTCAATTAAAGATATCACCTCTCTAATTAATAAAAATGAAATAATTATGAAAGGTAACCAATTTGCGGTGGAAACTATAAACTTCCTCATTTTCATACCCCTCCGCTAATACTAATTTCTTGTTCAACATCACTAGTAGTTTAAAAACATATTTTACATTACGCCTATTATTTTATCATAAATATCCATTTGCTTTGTATTGAGAAGTTAGTAAAGTACAATGAGAGCTTTTTAGCAAACAACTGTAAATTCACCTTAAAAAGTTGCTGTTTAAAAGGTGAATTTACTGTTGTTCCGTATAAAAACATATTATATCAACAAAAATAAGCAATCCAATTGACCTGCTAATTGGACTGCAAAAGGATTGGTGTTCATTTTTTCACTCTAACCTGTCTCTATGAGCAATCTGCGCTTTAGTGCTTATTTGACTAATTGTTCTGGTTGATCAGGAATAAACCAACACCCATTTTCTGCGTGATCAATAATTACTGGTATCTGTAACCTATGAATTTCTCTTTTGATTAACCGAATAACTGCCTCTGATTCTGAATAAGCGGAATATCCTTGTATTAAGCGATTGACCTTCTCTTCCACCATTTTTGTTTGGCTGAGGATAAACATAACAATATCGCTCCTTCCGAGTGGTTTCACTTTTCTATCTTAAGTATATTCCAATTTAGGCAATGCTGCTATTCATTTTTTAAATATTCAAACAAAGTTCTAATTTACCTTAATTTAATTCTCTTTCATAATACTGAATTCACACAATCTGCAAACAAATTCACAGAAGGCTGTATAATATAGCTAACTGGACTCAACTGGCTATTTTCAGTTGGACACGCAGAATTAATTCTGCTGGACTGGATGGTACGATAAAAAGATGTGTGACAGATGCTTCATACATAAACTCGTCTACTTTATAGATCTTATTTTGGATTGCTGCCTCTAGCAATTTGTAATTTTCCGATAAACTAAGGATATCTCTACCTATTACATCACTTATTTGCTGTTTCATTTGTTCTACTAATTGGTGAGCGGTTAAACTGTCATTATCGAGTTTTAGTTGTTTTTTATTATCGATACTAATCGTGATAGTCTCAATAGTAATTTTTTTTTTCGCTTCCTCATCTAACTGTTGTTTGCTTTCTTGTAGGCTATCATAATTTAATTTCAAATCATTATAATCCGAACGCAATTCGAGGTTTTCCTCTACCCACCGTTCGTGAAATTCACCATACATATAAACAAACACACAATAAGCCACGATCGCACCAACGACTGTTCCAACAAAGAATCGCTGCCAGCTAGCTCTTTTGTAATATGGTGGGATATGCATCACTCAATTTCCTCTTGTGTGAACCATTCGATAATGAGAATTGCCGTTTGTACGCCACCCATTGCGGAAATGATAAATATAATTTGCTTTACTAAGTCAAATGTGGATCCATCAAATATACCACGTTGAAAATTAGAAATAGCATCAAAAGTGCCACCGATTGCGGCGACAATTGCCCAGATTCGAAGCCCTCTTGCAATCCGTCCCATAAGGGTAAGCGGTGGTTCTCCAGTGGCGAACGATCCAATGCTACCAATAATTGAGCCTCCTATAACAACACCAAACGCAATAAAAAAACATTGGATAATAGAAGGAACAAGACGTTCTTCCATAAATGCCCTCTCCTTTAAAACTAGTCGTTTATTCAATTTATGAAAATTTCGGACAGGTTATGTTATTCATTTCATTGTTGTCATTAATTTAGATATAATGGAAGAGAAGAAAAAGGCGGGAATAGTCTATGACATTTACACATTTACAAATACGAAGTGGTTACAGCTTAATGAGAAGCTCAATTACAATTGATAAATTAGTTCAGCAGGCTAAAACACTAGGTTTCTCTGCGATCGCATTAACAGATGAACATGTAATGTATGGTGCAGTCTCCTTCTATCAAGCATGTCTTCGGGGTGGTATAAAGCCAATCCTCGGCCTGAGCATCCATGTAGAAGATGAAAAAGGTATGGAAACGTGTATTGTGCTTGCGAAAAATAATGCCGGCTACCAGCAACTGCTTAAACTGAGCTCCTATATCGAGTTACACGGGCTTTCAGCTATAGACAAGCAGAATTTAGCTAGCTATTTATCAGATTTAATTGTAATTCTCCCTGCACAACAAACAAGAATGGAAGAATTACAACAATCCGATCAACATCTTGTTGAAGCGTATATAAAAGATTGGTTGAAATTTGTGACGGAAGAAGATTTTTATTTAGGTGTTCAAGATTTCCAGAGCGAGGAAGAAAAGAACCAGATTTATAAGATCAAACAAATGTGTGAACAGCTTAATGTCCGGGCTACTGCAATTAGTGATGTCCGCTATCTAAATAGTGGGGATAGACCTGCTTACGATTGTTTGCGAGCAATTGATCGAGGAGTAAAATGGAACGCGGACAGTCCCAATAATGCTAGCCAACACTTTCATTTGAAATCAGAGCATGAAATGGAAGAATACTTTGGAAATGTATGGCCGGAGCTTTTAATAGAAACGAACAATATCGCTGACCGATGTCAAGTAGAATTAGATTTTACCAAACGAATGCTACCAACGTACCCGGTGTCGGTGGGTGAAACTGCTTTTAGCTTTTTAGAAAGATTATGCTTTGAGCGATTGCCAGCTGTTTACGATCCAGTAACTGAAGCTGTAACAGAACGACTGAGCTATGAGCTTAAGGTTATCCAATCGATGCAATTTAGTGATTATTTCTTAATCGTCTGGGATTTCATCCGATTCGCCAAACAGGAGAAAATTATAGTAGGTCCTGGTAGGGGATCTGCTGCGGGTTCTTTAGTTGCTTACTTGTTAGGGATTACCGATGTAGATCCAATCCGCTATCAATTATTATTTGAACGATTTTTAAACCCAGAACGAATGACAATGCCGGACATTGATATCGATTTCTCCGATCATCGGAGAGATGAAGTACTCGCTTATGTTAGACAAAAGTATGGACAAGATCACGTAGCGCAAATTATAACATTTGGTACGTTTGCTGCACGCTCTCTTTTACGGGAATTAATTAAGGTAATGGATATTGATCAACAAGATGCTGCGTTTTTGTTAAAAGAAATCCCAGTACAATCACAGCTTTCGATAGTTGAGAGTGTAAAGCAGTCGGATGCGTTGACATCCTATGTAAAAAAATCACAACAACTACAACTGCTATTTAAAATTGCAGCAAAGCTAGAGGGACTCCCAAGGCATATTTCCACCCACGCAGCTGGTGTGATAATAAGTGATCGTCCACTGGTAGAGCATGTGCCGTTAACTGCATCAAGCACAGACATGAATTTAACGCAATATCCGATGAATGATTTAGAAGCAGTGGGTTTATTAAAAATGGATTTTCTCGGGCTAAGAAACTTGACGTTGCTTGAAAGAATTTGGGCGGCAATTTCATCAAAGCAGCTAACGAAGGATTATTGGAACTCGATTCCTTTTGATGATCACGCTACGTTTAGCTTGCTTCAAAGAGGGCAAACAAATGGGATCTTTCAGTTAGAATCGCAAGGCATGCAAAAGGTATTAACACAATTAAAACCAACAACATTTGAGGACATAGTAGCTGTTAATGCGCTTTATCGTCCTGGTCCGATGGAATATATACCTGTTTATATTAAAAGGAAGCATAAAGAGGAGCAAGTTTCTTATCCACATCAAGATTTACAACCGATCTTAGAAAAAACATATGGCGTGCTCGTATATCAAGAACAAATTATGCAAATTGCCAATAGATTTGCAGGGTTCTCGCTTGGACAAGCAGACATTTTGCGTCGTGCAGTTAGTAAAAAACAGCTATCGATTTTTAATGAGCAACGAGCTTTCTTTATTAAAGGGTGTATAGCTAAAGGCTACAAGCAGGAGGTAGCGGAGCAGATATTCGATTGGATTGTTCAGTTTGCTAACTATGGTTTTAACCGAAGTCATGCTGTTGCATATAGTGTCATCTCCTACCATCTAGCCTATTTAAAAGCACATTATCCGGCGCATTTTTTTGCAGAGGTTTTAAGCTCTGTCTCTAATAATCAGGATAAATTGCGTCTTTACATAAGAGAAGCGAAGGGTTTTAACGTCGACGTATTAGCACCGTCTATTAACGATAGTTTTGGGAAATTCACGGTGGAAAAGAATCAAATTCGTATGGGTTTATCAACAATTAAAGGCGTAGGAATTCAAGCTGTAAAAGAAATTGTTCGCGCTCGTAAAGATGGCTCGTTTAAACATCTGTTTGATTTCTGTTTACGCGTTCCGCTAAAGGTGGTTACTCGACAAGTGATCGAGGCACTGATTATGGCAGGTGCATTTGATGACACATATAAAAATAGAGCGAGTTTACTCGCGTCCATTGATCAAGCAATCGAGCAAGGCGAATTATTTCGAGAATTTGAAGATCAACCTTCATTTTTCCAAAATGATGTAGAATTTGAAGTATCGTATTTAGAAACAGAAGATTTTACGCAAATGAAGAAACTCGCTTTTGAAAAGGATGTGCTTGGTGTATATATGTCTGACCATCCGTTAGCATCGCACCGTGCACAGCTGCGTGCCAAGGGCTATATTCCCTTAGTTGATACGGCAAAATATATCGGAAATAAACATTGTTTCGTAAGCGCAGTTATTCAAGAAATTAAAACTATTCGTACAAAGCGCGGAGAACCAATGTCATTTTTATCCTTGGGAGATGAAAGAGGAGAAATTGATGCTGTGCTATTTCCAGACCTACACAGGGAAGTAAATAGATGGCTAAAAGAAGAATCGATTGTCTTTATAACTGGGAAGGTAGAGCAACGAGATAATCGTATTCAACTCATATTAGCAGATGTGAAACCATTTAATGAAGAAGTGCTCCTAGAAGATTCAGGACAACGCTTATTTATAAAAGTATCGGATGAAAATGATAGTACGGCATTAACAAAATTAAAACAATTCGCAAATCTGTATCCCGGTGATGTTCCAGTGATTTTGTACCATGACCATCGCAAAAAGACATATCAATTATCTAGTGAATATAATCTGAAACCGACGCATGAACTGATCAAGTCGTGTCAACAAGCTTTTGGTAAGGGGAATGTCGCGATTCAAAATAAAAAATAGTTGGTAGCGTGAGGATATGCAATTAAGAGGCATATACTTGTATAACGAATAATAATAATTTGAAATAAAGCAGCTAAAATGACGAGGGTTTACACGTTCAACTTATTTGGTATAATGTAGTAGTTGTTATTGGTCAGACCACCTAGTTACCTATACTAGATTTATGCTCTCTAACAACTATGGATCTACATTTTAAATAGGATTGACGATCCTTATAGTCCTGAGCAATAGGATGAAGGAGTGAGCTTTACGATTAATGAGCAATTCAAAAGCAAAGGTATATGAAGAAGTATTAAAAGAGATCCAGAAGTTTATTACGACGAATCATTTACAGTCTGGAGACAAGCTTCCGTCTGAACGAGAGTTAGCTGAAAAACTAGATGCAGGACGTTCGTCAATAAGAGAAGCGCTTAGAGCAATGGAATTGTTAGGTTTAATTGAAACACGAAGAGGAGAAGGCACTTATTTGTGTTCTTATCAGTCTTATCACACCGTAGAGTTACTTTCTACATTTATTTTGAATGAAACACATACAAGACATGATTTACTGTTAACAAAAAAGATAATCGAAAAAGAAGCTACCAAATTAGCATTTAGTCACATGCATTTATCAGCGATAGAAGATTTAAAATCAGCTTTCCATGACCCGAAACTTGGCCGAGCGCAAAAGCATGCTGCGTTTTTTTTAGTTATTTTTCAGTATGCTGAAAATAGTTTGTTACAAAGAATTTGGGAGTTAATGGAGAATTTCACTAATACCTTTCATACTATTTCATATCATGATCAATTTTACGAACAATTAATCAAGATGCTAGAAAATAGAAAGTATGAACAAATTGAAGAGCTATTTAACCGTATTTATTTATAGTTTTTGGTAGTGAAAAAAGATAGGCTCTGGTAAAAGAAGGAGGAATAACCTTTGCTTAAAGATTTTTTTAGTAAAAAAAAGAAATATGCGTCCATTCCAAGTGATAAAGCAAGACAAGATATACCTGAGGGAATCATGCAAAAATGCGAGGGTTGTCAGAAAATCTATTACCGAAAAGAAATGAAAAAAAATCTTAACGTTTGTCCTAATTGTGCTCACCATCATCTAATGCCAGCTTTCGAACGTATCGAGAGTTTATTAGACGAGGGATCTTTTATTGAATGGGACAAGCAATTAATTTCAAATAATCCGCTTCAGTTTCCAGATTATGAGGATAAGCTTGCTAAGGACAGAAAAAAGACAGGATTAAACGAAGCAATTGTAACTGGAAAAGGTTCAATCAATGGATTTCATACAGCGATTGCAGTAATGGACGGTCGCTTTCGAATGGGAAGTATGGGATCTGTAGTCGGGGAAAAAATTGCCCGAGCAATTGAAAATGCACGTAAAGAAAAAATTCCATTTATCATCTTTACTGCTTCCGGTGGAGCGAGAATGCAGGAAGGTGTATTGAGTCTTATGCAAATGAGTAAAACATCTGTTGCTATTCAACGCCTTCATGCATCAGGAGGATTAATGATCTCTGTCATGACTAATCCTACGACAGGAGGGGTTTCTGCAAGTTTTGCATCCCTCGGTGATTATAATTTTGCAGAGCCAGGTGCTTTAATAGGATTTGCAGGTAGACGGATTATTGAACAAACGATTCGCGAAAAATTACCAGATGATTTTCAGACAGCTGAATTTCAACTAGAGCATGGACAGTTAGATAAAGTTATTCCAAGACAAGAGATGAAAAAAGTGTTGTCAACTGTACTAGAGATCCATCAGCTAGGAGGTGCATCCTCGTAATGAAGCAAATTATGGAGTTTGAAAAACCAATTATTGAGCTGCGAGAAAAAATTGCTGAACTTAAGCAATTAACCGTAGAAAGTGATATAGATCTGACAAGTGAAATCGCAACGCTTGAAGCGAGATTAGAAAAGTTAGAGAGTGACATCTACGGAAATTTAAATCCATGGGATCGGGTGCAAATTGCTCGACACGTAAACCGGCCAACTACATTAGATTATATTCCGTATTTATTTACTGATTTCATAGAGTTTCATGGTGATCGATTTTTTGGTGATGATGAAGCAATTGTTGCTGGTATTGCTAAATATCATGGCCAAGCGATTACTGTAATTGGCCATCAACGTGGGAAAAATACGAAAGAGAATATTCGTCGTAATTTTGGAAGCCCGCATCCAGAAGGTTACCGCAAGGCACTACGACATATGAAGCAAGCAGAGAAATTTAATAGACCTATTATATGTTTTATTGACACAAAGGGTGCCTATCCAGGTAGAGCTGCAGAGGAACGAGGCCAAAGTGAAGCAATTGCAAGAAACCTTATGGAAATGGCCGGGCTTAAAGTTCCTATTGTGTGTATAGTTATAGGGGAAGGTGGCTCTGGTGGTGCCTTAGCATTAGGTGTTGGTGACCATATCCATATGCTAGAGAATTCCACGTATTCGGTTATTTCACCTGAAGGTGCTGCCGCATTATTATGGAAAGATTCTACCCAAGCAAAGCGGGCAGCGGAATCATTAAAAATCACTTCGTATGATTTGAAAAAGCTTGGAATTATAGAGGAAATAATTTCAGAGCCAAGAGGTGGGGCACACCGTGATGTTGAAGTACAAGCAAAATCAATCGATGAAGTCATTACAGCATCTTTAAATCAACTGTCTAAAGAGAATTCGGAAACATTGTTAGAGAAAAGATGGGAAAAATATAAAAATATTGGTGACGTAACTACTTTACCAGAGTGAATTTTGCCTTGTCTCCTGTGAGACAGGGCTGGTTTTTTGTAGAAAAAAATAAATTTGTAACAATTTCAGGTGTGAATCGGGATATTTTCTTGTATAATTAAATGTTGATGATGTAGTTGTTTAGATATGTCTTTGTATGGGGAAAAAATAAAGGGGAAATCTTTTATAATAAGAGGTGAAATGAACAATGAAGAAAATTGGTGTTTTAACAAGTGGTGGAGATGCTCCAGGAATGAATGCGGCTGTTCGCGCTGTTGTGAGAAAAGCAATCTACCATAATATAGAGATTTATGGTGTTTACAATGGATATCAAGGCCTGATGGAAGGTAACATTAAAAGGATGGAGCTAGGTTCTGTTGGCGATATTATTCAACGTGGAGGCACAATCCTTTATTCCGCTCGAAGTGAGGAATTTAAAACTGAAGAAGGACAGCAGAAGGCGATTGAGCAATTGAACAAGATCGGTATCGAAGGTTTAATTGTTATCGGTGGTGATGGTTCCTTTATGGGGGCAAAAAAGTTAACCGAAAAGGGTTACCCTTGTATTGGTGTGCCCGGTACAATTGATAATGATATTCCGGGAACAGATTTCACAATTGGTTTCGATACAGCGTTAAATACAATTATCGATGCAATTGACAAAATTCGTGATACAGCAACCTCTCATGAACGTACATATGTTATTGAAGTAATGGGGAGACATGCCGGGGATTTAGCACTCTGGGCAGGACTTGCCGATGGTGCAGAAAGTATTCTAATTCCGGAGAAGGCTGAGGATTTTGAACAAGTTGTTGAGAAATTAAAACGTGGTCAGGAACGAGGGAAAAAACATAGCATTATTATTTTAGCTGAAGGTGTTGGAAATGGAACAGAGGTTGGCCAGCGAATTAAGGAAGCTACGCAAATGGAAACTAGAGTTACAATCCTAGGTCACATTCAACGTGGTGGATCACCAACCGGAAGCGATCGTGTTCTTGCCAGCCGTTTAGGAGCAAAAGCTGTTGATTTGTTATTAGCAGGTAAAGCAGGCAGAATGGTAGGTATACAAAACAACAAGTTAGTTGATCACGATATTATTGAAATTTTGTCAAAGCCACATCAGATTGATATGGACATGTACAAGTTATCTAACGAATTATCTATATAAGCATCTGTTAGGAAATAAGGAGGACATTTAACAATGAGAAAAACTAAAATTGTATGTACAATAGGACCAGCATCAGAAACAGTCGATCAACTGGTTCAATTAATTGAAGCTGGAATGAACGTAGCCCGTTTGAACTTCTCTCACGGTGATTTTGAAGAACATGGTCAACGAATTATAAACATTCGCGAAGCATGTGAAATTACAGGTAAAACTGTAGCTATTTTATTAGATACTAAAGGACCGGAAATCCGTACGGGTGTTTTAATAGATGGACAAGCACAACTAAATAAAGGGCAAACACTTTATGTATCGATGAATGAGATCGAAGGAAGCGCAGAACGAATTTCTGTTACTTATCCACAGCTAATTGAAGATGTGCATGTTGGTTCAAAATTATTACTTGATGATGGCCTTATCGAACTAGAAGTAACAGATATTATTAAAGAACAAAATGAATTAAAGACTGTTGCATTAAACTCTGGACTATTAAAAAATAAAAAAGGTGTTAACGTACCAAATGTTAGTGTAAACCTTCCAGGTATTACGGAAAAGGATGCAAATGATATCAAGTTTGGTATTGAACAAGGTGTTGATTTCATTGCAGCTTCATTTGTACGTCGTGCCACAGACATCTTAGAAATACGTGAATTGTTAGAGAAAAATGGTGCGGATTATATTCAAATTATCCCTAAGATTGAAAACCAAGAAGGGGTAGATAATATTGACAGCATCCTTCAAGTAAGTGATGGGTTAATGGTTGCAAGAGGAGACCTTGGAGTTGAAATTCCTCCTGAGGATGTACCACTTGTACAAAAGGATTTAATTCGTAAGTGTAATACAGCTGGTAAACCAGTAATTACAGCAACACAAATGTTAGATTCAATGCAACGTAATCCTCGTCCAACGAGAGCGGAAGCTTCTGATGTAGCGAATGCGATTTTTGATGGAACAGATGCAATTATGCTTTCTGGTGAAACAGCTGCAGGGGATTATCCTGTTGAAGCGGTTAGAACGATGAGCAATATTGCTACTAAAGCTGAAACTGCTTTAGACCATAAAACCATCTTAGACAAGCTTTCAAAATCTAGTGAAATTACAATTACCGACGCGATTAGCCAATCGGTTAATCATTCCGCGATGAATTTGTCAGTGGATGCAATTATTACACCGACTGTTAGTGGTCATACAGCGAGAATGATTTCTAAATATCGTCCAGAGGCACCAATTGTTGCAGTAACTTTTGACGAAAAAGTTAGCAGACGATTAGCGCTTGTATGGGGTGTACAAGTAATTATAGGTGAATTAGCAACATCAACAGATGATGTGTTAGCAGTTGCTATTGAGCGCGGCTTAGCTACTGGTCACTTCAACAGAGGAGACAGAGTAATCATTACGGCAGGTGTTCCTGTTGGTGAAAGTGGTACAACGAACTTAATGAAAGTTCATATCATCGGAGACGTGCTAGCTAAAGGACAGGGAATCGGAAAAGGAAGCGCACATGGTCGCGCTGTGATCGCAAGAAATGCTGATGAAGCGATTAACAAAGTGCAAAAAGGCGATATTGTGATAACTTATGGCACAGATAAAGACATGATGCCTGCGATAGAAAAGGCATCAGGTATTATTACGGAAGAAGGCGGACTAACATCTCATGCTGCTGTTGTTGGACTTAGCCTAGGTATTCCGGTAATTGTAGGCGTTGAGCGTGCAATTGATATTATTGAAGATGGTAAAGAACTGACCATGGATGCTAGCAAAGGCGATATTTACGAAGGTCATGCAAGCGTACTTTAAGATTAGCGTGAAATAGAAGGGGGAGAAATCTCCCTTCTATTTTCTTATTTTGTGATTTATGGAGGAGGATTCACATGTTTCGTTGGATTTTTCTACTTATACTAATTGTTCCTGCATTAGAAATAGGTGTGTTCCTTTATATTGGTGGGATCATTGGACCGTGGTGGGTAGTTTTACTTATTATATTTACTGGAGTTATTGGCGCATGGCTCGCAAGACAACAAGGCATGCAGGCGCTATATAATGCGAGGCAATCAATCAATATTGGACAACGTCCACAGGATGAAATATTTAATGGTATTTGTATTCTGATAGGAGCTATCCTGCTTTTAACACCTGGTTTTATAACTGATGCAGTCGGCTTTATTTTATTAATTCCAACAACAAGACGTCTGATTATATTATGGATGCAGGATATCGTAAGAAAATGGTTGGAGAAAGGTACGATTACAATCTTCAGAAGGTAAGTGCTATCAAGTAAAAGCCTAACTCACTATGATTTAGGCTTTTGCTATTTTTCACTAATAAGAGCTACCTTGCTATCAAATATTAATTTCTCTGACAAGGTGTTCTTGTGCTTTTGTTCAGTTACCTTTGATATACAACCATAGCTGCGTAAGTATTCCTGTATGATATAACGTATTAATAATAACGAGCAAAATTGGTCCGAAAATCAGACCAGTAAATCCCCATAGTTGATACCCAGCGAATAGGGCAATAAGTGTTGCTAGAGGATTGATTCCAATGTTCGTTGACAAAATCTTTGGTTCCATGATTTGTCTTTGAATGATCACGACCATATATAAAATCGAAAGACCAATGCAAAAACTATAATCATTGGTAAAGAACATATACAAAATCCAAGGTACAAATATGAGTCCCGTACCTAAATAAGGTAATAAATCAACTACACCAATAATAATCGCAATGGTGATAGCATAATCAACGCCTAATAAGAACAGTCCGATTAACACAATAATTGCTGTAATAGAGATTAAAGTAATTTGTGCTTTAAGAAACCCGAAAAATGCTTTCTTTAAACCATAAACGACATTCTTTGTTGACTCGTTTAGCCATGAGGGTGCTAGGTTAGTGAAATATTCTTTAAGCTTGTACCAATCCTTGCTAATAAAAAAGGTACCCATGAGTGAAAAAATAAAAACGGTTATATAACTAGGTAAGTTGCCTAATAAAACTGGGATATTCTTTAAAGTGTTATGCAATACATTTGCTCCAGAAGACGCGATTATTTCACCTAGCTTTTCGATTTGATTAATGATTACCGATTGTTGGCTAGGCTCTAAAATACTTAATAGAGACAGAAGTTTTTCATATTGCGGTATAATTTGCTCCGAAACAAAGATTTCAAAAAATGCAATCAGATTTATAAAATGTCCAGGGATTCTATCGGCTAAATAGGACGTACCATTAATTAGCTCAACGATCAATATCGTAATGATTCCAAAAATAACGAGTAGCAACATTAGCAGAACGAGTACAGTTGCAACCGCCCGTGTGACGTGCCATTTTCTTTCTAACCAATTTACGATTGGATTAAATAAAAACGCAAGCATAAGCGCAATTAAAAACGGATACGTGTATTTAGTAACATAAACGAGTAATAATAAGGATAGAGACACACTACTAAGGACGACAAGTAATCGAAGCAAACGATGAACGCTCGTATAATTCAAAAGGGAACTCACATCCTTTCATTATTATTTTTGTCAGTTATTTCGTTCCTGCGGTAACGATGAATGAACAAGCATATAAATGCGTTGTAAGATGATATTCAAGGAGACCGTCATTCATGTTAAATCAATCCACAATATTTTTACTTATTTTATTTATATTAGGTTACATAGGGAAAAATCAGTCAATTATGATAGCTGTATATATTTTGTTAGGAATAAAGCTGTTCCAATTAGATGATAAAGTGTTTCCTTATTTGCAGGATAAGGGGATTAGTTTAGGTGTTACTATTATTACAATTGCTGTCCTTGTGCCGATTGCTACAGGCGAAATTGGCTTTAAAGAGCTGCTTAGCAGTGTTAAATCCTACTATGCATGGATTGCCCTTGGTGCAGGTATGTTTGTTGCAATAATCGCACGTAATGGGCTCAGTCTATTGGCCGATGATCCTCACTTAACAGCAGCTCTGGTGATGGGTACAATTTTGGCCGTGGTATTTTTTCAAGGTGTGGCGGTCGGTCCTTTAATTGGGGCTGGGATTGCATTTTTGATAATGAAAATGGTCGATGCCATCATTGGTTAGAAACAAAAAATGGGTAAAATGTAACTATTCTCTAACGTTTTTTCTTCTTTTTTAAAAAATTAATCGTTTTCATTTACAATAAAATTCTATATTGTTTATAATTGAAGATGGGGACAAATTAAAAGCATATGGAAAATTATGCAATTGATTGATGAGATGCTTCCTAACCTAATCTAATTTACTGTCATTTATGTTATATTGCAGGAGATTAGGTAGTCGAAGAAATTGATTCCAAAGAAAAGGAGAGGGATATTATGACAACCACTAAGGGACTTGAAGGGGTTATTGCTGCCGAGTCATCAATTAGTTCGATTATAGATGACCAACTTACGTATGCTGGTTACTCAATTGATGATCTTGCAGAGAATTCTAGCTTTGAGGAAGTAATTTATCTGTTATGGAACAAGCGCCTTCCAAATACTAGTGAATTATCTGAAATTAAAAGTCAGCTCGCCGATAATATGGAAATACCTAAACAGGTAATAGATCATTTCCATTCCTATGATTTATCTAAGGTCCATCCGATGGCTGCTTTGCGTACGGCTATATCTATGCTTAGCCTTGACGATTCAGAAGCGGATGTAATGGAACCTAGTGCTAATTTACGAAAGGCTATACGTATCCAAGCAAAGATTCCTACAGTAGTTACAGCATTTGCTCGTATTCGTAATGGTAAAGAGCCTGTTGCTCCGAAAAAAGAGCTTAGCTTCGCAGCTAATTTCTTGTACATGTTAAATGGGGAAGAACCTAAGGACCTTGAAATTGAAGCAATAAATAAAGCATTAGTACTTCATGCTGACCATGAATTAAATGCTTCTACTTTTACTGCTAGAGTATGTGTAGCAACTCTATCTGATGTCTATTCTGGAATAACTTCAGCAATCGGTGCGCTAAAAGGACCATTACATGGTGGAGCAAATGAGCGTGTCATGAAGATGCTTTCAGAAATTGGTGAAGTAGATAATGCAATTCCGTATATTAAAGAAAAGTTAGCGAACAAAGAAAAAATTATGGGTATGGGCCATCGTGTTTATAGAAATGGCGATCCTCGTGCGAAGCATCTGGAGAAGATGTCTAGAGAGTTAACTGAGTTAACTGGACAATCGAAATGGTATCAGATGTCTACTAAAATTGAAGAATATATCAAAACAGAAAAAGGCTTGCCAGCAAATGTAGATTTCTACTCTGCATCTGTTTACCATAGTCTTGGAATCGATCACGATTTATTTACACCTATCTTTGCGATCAGTCGTGTATCTGGTTGGTTAGCTCATATTCTAGAGCAATATGATAACAACCGTTTAATTCGTCCACGTGCAGAATATGTGGGACCAAAAGGACAGAAGTACACACCGATTGAAGAAAGATAAAGATTGGTTCTGTAGCCGGTGTTAAACCGGCTTCTTCGTGTGCAGAGATATCTGCAAAAATAATTCGTTTAACTGTATAACTGCTTACAGAATATGATACTATTTAAGCGTAATGATAAGAATGGAGGAAGTAAACATGACACAAGGTGAAAAAATCACAGTAGATAATGGGGTTGTACAAACACCAAACAATCCAATCATTCCTTTTATCGAGGGTGACGGTACAGGTCCAGATATTTGGGCTTCTGCAAAACGCGTTATTGAAGCTGCAGTAGAAAAGGCTTATAAAGGTGAAAAAGGAATTGTTTGGAAAGAGGTTTATGCTGGTCAAAAAGCTTATGATCGTACACAAGAATGGCTTCCAAATGATACATTAGATGCAATCAGAGAATATAAAATCGCAATTAAAGGACCTTTAACTACACCAATCGGTGGAGGAATTCGTTCATTAAACGTAGCATTAAGACAAGAACTTGATTTATTTACTTGCTTACGTCCAGTTCGTTACTTTGCAGGTGTTCCATCTCCTGTAAAACGTCCAGAAGATACTGATATGGTTATTTTCCGTGAAAATACAGAAGATATTTATGCAGGTATCGAATGGCAAAAAGGTTCTCCAGAAGTGAAAAAGGTAATTGAGTTTCTAGAGAAAGAAATGGGTGTACATAATATCCGCTTTCCTGAAACATCAGGTATTGGTATTAAACCAGTATCAGAAGAAGGAACGAAGCGCTTAGTCCGTTCTGCAATTGAGTATGCTATCAATGAAGGCAGAAAGAGTGTAACACTTGTCCATAAAGGTAATATCATGAAATTTACCGAAGGGGCTTTTAAAAACTGGGGCTATGAGCTGGCAGAGCAGGAATATGGAGATAAAGTATTTACTTGGGCAGAATATGACGAAATCGTTGAAAAAGAAGGTAGAGACGCAGCGGATAAAGCACAAGCTGCTGCTGAACAAGCTGGAAAAATTATCGTTAAAGATGCGATTGCTGATATCTTCCTACAACAAATTCTTACAAGGCCAAAAGAATTCGATGTTGTTGCAACAATGAATTTAAATGGTGACTATGTTTCTGATGCACTTGCTGCACAAGTTGGTGGAATCGGTATTGCTCCTGGAGCAAATATTAATTATGAAACAGGTCATGCTATCTTTGAAGCTACACATGGTACTGCACCAAAGTATGCTGGGTTGGACAAAGTGAACCCATCTTCTGTAATCTTATCTGGTGTATTAATGCTTGAACACTTAGGATGGAGAGAAGCGGCAGACTTAATTACAAAATCAATGGATAAAACAATTGGTTCAAAGGTAGTTACGTATGATTTTGCACGTATGATGGAAGGCGCAACAGAAGTAAAAACATCTGAATTCGGTGATGAGCTAATTAAAAACATGGACTAAGGAGTGCATGCAAACATGGTTTTAACAAGGAGAAAAGTGTCCGTAATCGGTGGTGGATTTACTGGAGCAACTACTGCACTTATGATTGCACAAAAAGAACTGGCCGATGTTGTGTTAGTTGATATACCTAATATGGAAGACCCTACGAAAGGGAAAACATTGGATATGCTAGAAGCAAGCCCTGTGCAAGGCTTTGATGCAAATATCATTGGTACGTCGCACTACGAAGACACAGCAGGATCTGATGTGGTGATTATTACTGCTGGAATTGCACGTAAACCTGGAATGAGTCGTGACGACCTTGTTAATACCAATGCGAAAATAATGAAAACTGTCACACAGGACATTGTCAAACATTCACCGGAAACAACGATTATTGTTTTAACTAACCCAGTGGATGCAATGACCTATACCGTGTTTAAAGAATCTGGTTTCCCGAAACATCGTGTGATTGGACAATCTGGTGTTCTGGATACAGCAAGATTCCGTACATTCGTTGCACAAGAATTGAACGTCTCGGTCAAGGATGTATCTGGATTTGTATTAGGTGGACACGGTGATGACATGGTTCCATTAATTCGTTATTCGTATGCTGGTGGAATTCCTTTGGAAAAGTTAATACCACAGGACCGCTTAGATGCGATTGTGGAACGTACACGTAAAGGTGGCGGAGAGATTGTCGGTTTACTAGGAAATGGCAGTGCATATTACGCACCTGCAGCATCCATAACAGTAATGGCTGAAGCAATCTTGAAGGATCAACGACGAATTCTTCCGGCAATTGCTTATCTTGAAGGAGAGTATGGCTACACTGACATCTATTTAGGTGTTCCTACTATTCTTGGTGCAAATGGAATTGAAGAGATCATCGAACTTGATTTAACAGAAGAGGAAATAGCTGCATTAGATCAATCAGCAGATTCTGTTAAGAAAGTTCTAGATGTATTAGAATAGCTGGATGTAAGAGGGGTTGTGTTTAGTTGGTGTGCCGACTAACACAACCCTTTCGTTTTATAGCCAGCTAGGCTCTTTTTCGTAAAGTATGTTGCTTCATAGTTGAAGTAAAATGCGTCTCAGTTTGGCGAGTGCGAGTGCTTGACCCGCTCCGGAAATGCCCTTCGCTTTCCGCGGGGGGCTAGTGAGCCTCCTCGTCGCTTCGCTCCTGCGGGGTCTCACTTAGGCCGCTAGTCCCGCAGGAGTCGAAGGGCATTTCCTCCGCTGTTAACTGGATTGCTTCTTACGTCGGGTGGTGATTGGAGCTCCAGGCAGTCGACTCCAGCAGGAATAATGGCCTAAATGAGACAGGTTACGCTTTTTCAAATCCGTTTAGTGTTCTAACACTTTTCACCGTTGCTTTATGGTGTTGTGTCTATTGAGTCCGGCATTACCTACTATTAGTAAACCTATGTCAGTGGAGGCAGAATACTTCGACTCCTGCGGGAAAAAAGAGCCGGGACGAGACTCCGAAAACATTAGTTCGAGGAGGCTCGTCGCTCCCCGCGGAAAGCGAAGTATTCTGACGGAACGGGTGATAGCACTATCCCAACCACTACGACGCATTTTAGCTATTTTCCACAATAAAAATAGCCATTTTTAAGGGAAGATGAAGCAATTGTAAATAAACTTTTACATATCTAACACAAGGTTTATACTTCGATAGTATTCACATAGTCAGTCCTACATTGTATGATGAAAATAGACTAAAAGATGAGGTGAGTACTATGAATCAGAGGGTATTGATCGTAGACGATGAAGAATCGATTGTGACACTACTAAAATACAATATAGAAAAAGCAGGCTTTCTAACGGATGTTGCTTATGATGGTTTAGAAGGATTGCGAAAAGCAACAGAGCAGACATTTGATTTAATTATCTTGGACCTAATGCTTCCAGGAATGGAAGGTACGGATGTTTGTAAACAATTAAGACAGCAACAAGTAGATACCCCAATTCTAATGTTAACGGCTAAAGATGATGAGTTTGATAAAGTGCTAGGGCTAGAATTAGGTGCTGATGACTACTTAACGAAACCATTCAGTCCTAAAGAAGTGGTGGCTCGAATAAAAGCGATCCTTCGTCGTTCTAATAAACAAGTGCCAACAAATGACAAGCCATATATTAAAGTATCAGAACTACTCATCTTTCCAGAGCAGTATGAGGCTACGATCCGAGACGAAACGTTAACCTTTACTAGAAAAGAATTTGAATTATTACTTTACCTTGCTAAGCATAAAGGAAAAGTATTATCAAGAGATCAATTGTTAAGTGCCGTTTGGAATTATGATTTTGTGGGAGATACAAGGATTGTTGATGTACATATCAGTCATCTTAGAGAAAAAATTGAACCTGATACAAAGCATCCAGTTTATATAAAAACAATTAGAGGGCTTGGTTATAAAATGGAGGAGCCATACTAATGGTCGGATCTAATTCCCGCACATTTTTAACTTATTTGATAATTACTACAGTAGTAATGGTCTGTATTGGAGTAATACTTGTTCCACTAACGGAAAACAATGAACGAATCATTGTAGTTGTAACCTTATTAGGTGGTCTTATAATTTTATATGTTTTATTATTTAATATATATGAGAAATATATTAAACCAGTAAGATCAGCTGCACAAGTAGCAAATGAACTCGTTAAGGGGAATTATAAAGCACGTACCTATGTAGCTAATTATGGCGAGGCGGGAATGTTAAGTAATTCTGTCAATGTACTTGCAAGAAGCCTACAAGAAATGACCATTCAAGAAAAAATGCAAGCTAGTCAGCTAAGAACTGTAATAGATAATATGGAAAGTGGCTTAATGTTAATTGATGAAAGAGGCTATGTTCATTTAGTAAATAGAAAGTTCCTAGCCCTATTTGGGAAGGAACCAAAATTAACGATCGGCTATCTTTATTATGATGTGATTGATCAAGTTCAAATCCACCGAGCAGTACAAGAAGCGTTTCTTTATGAAGAAAAAGTAAAAGACTCCTTTACGATATCAATGGAAATTGAACAAAAATTTATTGAAGTTGTTGGTGCTCCGATTTTTAGCGAGTTCAAGGATTTAAAGGGAGTTGTCCTGGTCTTCCATGACATTACCGAACTGAAGCGAGTAGAAGAAATGCGAAAAGATTTTGTAGCAAACGTATCGCATGAGTTAAAGACACCAATCACATCTATCCGTGGCTTTGCGGAAACATTGTTAGAGGATGAGTCCGACGATGCGGAGATCCGGGCACAATTCTTATCTATTATCTTAGAGGAAAGTAAAAGGTTGCAAGCGCTTGTCTACGATTTACTAGAGTTATCTAAATTAGAAAAAGATGAATTACGACTGCGATATCAGAAATTAAGTATTGATACTTTATTAGATAGTATTCTTCCAATTATGGAGCAGCAAGCGGCAATGAAATCAATTATTTTTAAGACAGAGATCAATCACCAAATTATCTTTGAGTGTGATCCGGAGCGTCTAAAGCAGGTGTTTGTTAATTTATTAAATAATGCAATCAATTATACGCCTGCTAATGGTGAGGTTAGTTTAACGGTTCAAGAACTTCCAGAAAACAAAATCGGAATTACTGTAAGAGATACTGGGATTGGTATTCCTGAAGTTTCTATCGCAAGAATTTTTGAACGCTTTTACCGTGTAGATAAAGCTCGCAGCAGAAATACTGGTGGTACAGGGCTTGGGTTGGCGATTGTGAAGCATATTGTCGAAGCACATAAAGGTACGATAACAGTTGAAAGTAAGGTTGATCAAGGCTCTACATTCCGCATTGTACTACCAAAGCAATAATGATTTGATTGCAATTCCTACAACACATCTGTGTTATGGGAATTTTTTCTTGTGATTTTATTTAAAGTTTTTGAAACGTTACAGCCTTGTAATACGTATGTAAAAAGAGTGAAAAGGGGGAAAAGAGATGACACTAAAACAAATTTATAGCTGGATAGCTATTGTGTTACTTGTTGCACTATTAGGCCTCGTAGGATTTACTAGCTGGTATACAGTAGATGAATCTGAACAGGCAGTTATTTTAACTTTTGGGGAGGCTAAACCAGGAATTACGGAACCGGGGCTTCACTTTAAGATGCCTTGGCCGATTCAAGAGGTTGAAACACTTTCTAAAGAAACTTTTAGCCTTGATTTTGGTTATAGCCAAGAAAGTGGAAAAGAAGCGGAAACGGCACGAATTATTACAGGTGACGAGTATATTGTTCAAGCAGATTTAGTTGTGCAGTGGAAAATTGCCGAACCTGATAAGTACTTATACAATTCTACTGATCCACAGGAAATATTAAATAATGCGACTTCAGCTGCATTAAGAAGTGTGATCGGTTCTTCAGAAATCGATCAGGTATTGACTGACGGAAAAGCAGAAATTGAAAACGATGTACGTGAACTTTTAACAACCTTAGTAGATGATTATGATATTGGGATATCTATTTCTGATGTGAAGCTTCAGGAGGTTGATTTACCAAATGAAGAAGTAAGGCAAGCGTTTATGAAAGTAACGGACGCTAGAGAGACGATGCGTACAAAGCAAAATGAAGCAGAAAAATATCAAAATCAACAAGTTGAAGAAGCGTTAGGGGAAAAAGATGCGATTATCACTCGTGCAGAAGGGGATAAAATTGCCAGGATCGAACAGGCTCGAGGCGATATCGCTCAGTTTAATGCACTATATGAAGCCTATGCGAACAACCCTGTCATTACGAAACAGCGTTTAGTGATGGAAACGTTAGAACAAGTTCTGCCTAATGCAAATATATACATTATGAATGATGATGGTAACACTTTAAAATACCTACCTTTGAATCAAAACGGTAGCCAATCCAATACGAAACCGGTAGTACCGACCGAAGAGAATGCAGCAAGCTCAGAAACGGAGGCGAAGACAAATGAGTGATGAAAATGTCTATGAAATGAATCAAAAATCATCAAATGATATAAGGAAATACATTAAGATAGGTATCTCTATCCTTATATTAATTGTCGTTATTGCCTTTGGAATTAATAGTATGTATATCGTAAAAGAAGGAGAATACAAGGTTGTTCGCCAGTTTGGTGAAGTGATCGATTATCAATCTGAACCTGGACTGAAGTTTAAAGTTCCTCTTTTGCATTCGGTAACAACTCTTCCAAATAAAAAAATGGTTTATGATATAACGGAACGAGAAATTAACACGTTAGATAAAAAGAGACTTGTTATTGATAATTATGCTATTTGGGAAATTACGAACCCACAAGACATGATTTCAACAGCCAGAACAGAAGTCGGGGCCGAATCACGCATGGGAGAGTTTATCTTCTCGGTAGTGCGTAGTGAACTAGGTTCTATGAACTATGATGAAATTATTAATGAAGAAGGAAGTACGCGTGGAAATCTAAATAAAAGAGTTACCGACCGTGTGAATGAATTATTAACGAGAGATAACTACGGTGTTCAGGTTGATGACGTTCGTATTAAAAGAACAGATTTACCTGATGAAAATGAACAAACCGTCTATAACCGTATGATATCGGAGCGAGAATCAACTGCGCAAGAATATTTATCACGAGGGGAAGCGGAGAAAAAGCGTATTATTGCAACCACTGACCGTGATGTACAAGAGATGTTGTCAAAAGCGGATGCACAGGCAGCACAAATCAGAGCAGAAGGTGAAACAGAAGCAGCTGAAATGTATAGTCAAGCATTCCAAAGAGATACGGAATTCTATCAGCTTTATCGTACATTAGAATCATATAAGACAACGATTGACGGTGAAACAACGATTATCTTGCCTCAAGACTCTGATTATACTCGATTATTATTGGGGTATCTTGAATAATAAATGTAGGTTAAAGACTTCCTTTCTTTATAAAAGAAAGTGAAGTCTTTTTTCTATCGGGAAGAATCATGGTAAAATGGATTATAATATAACTAGACAGGAGTGTCATTATGACAAATAAACTCGTTTTAATAGATGGCAATAGTATTGCTTATCGAGCATTTTTCGCTTTGCCCTTGTTAAACAATGATAAAGGCGTATATACAAATGCAATTTATGGATTTACTACGATGTTGCTTCGAATTTTAGAGGATGAGAAGCCAACCCATTTGCTCGTCGCATTTGACGCAGGAAAGACTACATTCCGCCATAGTACATATAAAGAATACAAAGGTGGCAGACAAAAGACACCATCAGAGTTATCTGAACAATTTCCACTTTTAAAAGAATTGCTCGATGCATTTCACATTAAGCACTATCAACTACCTCAATATGAAGCAGATGATATTATCGGTACACTTTCAAAAGTTGGTGAACAGCAAAATTATGATGTTCAGATCATTTCGGGTGATAAAGACTTATTACAATTGGTATCTGACAACTCGGTTGTAAATATAACGAAAAAAGGGTTGAGTGAAGTAGACAAATACACCCCAACCTTTTTGCATGAGAAGTTAGAAATAACGCCTGAACAAGTCATTGATATGAAAGGACTTATGGGTGACAGTTCAGATAACATTCCAGGGGTTCCGGGAGTTGGGGAGAAGACGGCGATTAAATTGCTAAAACAGTTTGATACGCTTGAGAATTTGTATGAGCATTTAGACGAGGTTAGTGGCAAAAAACTAAAGGAAAAACTAGAAAATCATCAAGAAGATGCATTTATGAGTAAACAGTTAGTTACCATTGATCGTCAATCACCAATTGAAATCGGCTTAGACGATGTCCAATATAATGGCTTTGACCAACAGAAAGTACGTGCAATCTTTAAGGATCTTGGTTTTCAATCCTTGCTTACTAGAGTTACAGGTGGAGAAAGCGAAGAAGAAGTAGAACTACAAGAACTTCCTGACATAGAGGTTACAATAGTTGAAGAAGTTACAAAGGATTTGTTCGCAGAAGTTCAAGCCTTAGAAATAGAAATGCTAGAAGAAAATTACCATACGGGTCAAATTCAAGGGTTTGGACTAGTGAATCAACACGGTAAATATTTTATCTCTACAGATCTAGCTGTTAAATCGGATACTTTTAAGCAATGGGCAGAAGATAAAAATAGTGAAAAATGGGTATTTGATGCTAAAAAAGCATTAGTATCATTACTAAGATATGGTATTAAGTTACGAGGCATAACATTCGATTTATTGCTTTCCTCGTACATCATTGACCCATCGGAGAACCATCATGACATTCCGGCTATTAGTCATCGTATGGGAGAACAGGGTGTATCATTTGATGAAGAGGTATACGGAAAAGGCGCAAAAATGAAAGTGCCAGAACAAGAAGCTTTGGCAGAGCATATTGTCAGAAAAGCGAATATGATCTATATACTAAAGGAAAAAGCAGAAAAAGAATTAGAAGATAATCAACAATTAGAGCTTATAAATGAACTAGAGATGCCACTTGCACTTATTTTGGGTGAGATGGAGCATACAGGGATTGCTATAGATACGGAACAAATACAAAGGATGGGCGATGAACTACAATCACGCTTAAAAGGCCTTGAGTCAGAAATCTACGAATTAGCTGGGGAGACGTTTAATGTAAATTCTCCTAAACAACTTGGCCCGATTCTGTTTAAAAAATTAGGATTACCCGTCTTAAAGAAAACAAAAACGGGTTATTCTACATCGGCGGATATTTTGGAACAGTTGCAGGATCAACATGAAATCATTCCAAAGTTGTTATTGTATCGCCAGTTAGGGAAATTGCAGTCCACTTATATTGAAGGTTTGCTAAAGGTCGTTAATAAAGACACGCACAAAATTCATACACGATTTAATCAGGCACTAACGCAAACCGGTAGACTGAGCTCAACAGAGCCGAACCTACAAAACATCCCGATTCGCTTAGAAGAAGGTAAAAAAATTAGACAAGCATTCATACCATCGACAGAGGGTTGGTATATTTTCGCTGCCGATTATTCACAAATAGAGCTTCGAGTGCTCGCACATATCGCCCAGGATGAAAAGCTAATAGAAGCTTTTAATCAAGACATGGACATCCACA
This sequence comes from Radiobacillus sp. PE A8.2, assembly GCF_045635475.1. Classification (NCBI taxonomy): domain Bacteria; kingdom Bacillati; phylum Bacillota; class Bacilli; order Caryophanales; family Bacillaceae; genus Radiobacillus; species Radiobacillus sp. PE A8.2. The sequence goes on from NZ_JBJGXI010000006.1 coordinate 85,512, forward strand.
CAAGGACTGCGATGGAAGTTTTTCATGTAGATAAGGAAGAAGTAACAGCGAACATGAGAAGGCATGCTAAAGCAGTTAACTTTGGAATTGTGTACGGAATTAGTGATTATGGCTTGTCTCAGAGCCTAAATATTACTAGAAAAGAAGCACAAAAGTTTATTGATCGATATTTAGACAGTTATCCTGGTGTACGTGAATACATGGACGAGATTGTCCAACAGGCCAAACAAGTAGGTTATGTAACGACGATTATGAATAGGAGAAGATACTTACCTGAGATTACAAGTAGGAACTTTAACCGTCGTAGCTTTGCTGAAAGAACGGCAATGAATACACCAATCCAAGGAAGCGCCGCAGATATTATTAAAAAAGCGATGATTGATCTCCGTTACAGATTGGCGGATGAGAACTTGGAAGCACAAATAATTTTACAAGTACACGATGAATTGATAATCGAAGCACCGGAGAAAGAAATTGAAATATTAGCTAAGCTGGTACCCGAGGTGATGGAATCGGCTGTTCAATTAGATGTACCAATTAAAGTGGATTATGCCTATGGAAAGACTTGGTATGATGCAAAATAGATAGGGAGACATACGTTATGCCAGAATTACCTGAAGTAGAAACGATCCGAAACACGCTAAAGCAATTAGTAATAGATAAAACAATAAAAAACATATCTGTGTTCTGGCCAAAAATGATCAAGCAACCAGATGATATTCAGCAATTTAAGCAGTTATTAATCGGACAAACCATACATGATGTGAAGCGAAAGGGTAAGTTTTTGCTGTTTGAACTGGATGACCATGTGCTTGTTTCGCATCTGCGAATGGAAGGGAAATATGGGGTTTTCAAACAAATTGATCCTTTAATCAAGCATACACATGTGATTTTTCATTTCACAGATGGTGAAGAGCTTCGCTATAATGATGTCCGCAAATTTGGTACGATGCACCTGTTTGAAAAAGGAACAGAATTATCGGATAAGCCACTAAATCAACTTGGACCAGACCCGCTTGAAGATACGTTTTCTTTTGATGTGTTTTATCAAAAGGTGCGGAAAAGTGACCGGTCGATTAAAAGTATTTTGTTGGACCAGTCTGTCATTGCGGGGCTTGGGAACATTTATGTGGATGAAACGTTGTTTAGAGCAAGTGTACATCCATTGCGTAAAGGAAGTAAGCTACTTAAGCGTGAAGTAATAGCGATTCATAAGGCAGCAGTTGCGACATTAAAACAAGCCGTTGCTGAAGGTGGTACGACAATTCGTTCGTACGTGAATAGTCAAGGTCAAATCGGTATGTTTCAGCAGCAGCTCAACGTTTACGGTCAACAAAATAAAAACTGTAAAAATTGTGGAAAACCAATCGTAAAGATGAAGGTCAGTGGCAGAGGCACGCATGTCTGTGTCGAATGCCAAAAGTAGGCACAGACAATTCGCTCCCTCCATATACTAATACGTAAAAATATAGTATAGATAAAGGAGCGCTACTATGGCTGATCTCACCACATTTATACTGCTTGCATTTGCTGTCAGCTTAGACAGTTTTATGGTTGCATTTACCTATGGTTTACGCAAATTAATCTTACCTATTCGTTCCATCATCGTTATTGCGCTTATTACCGGAACAACTTTTTTCCTAGCAATGTTGATTGGCGAAATAATTGCATCATTCTTATCGGTGAGAGTTGCCGAATCATTAGGTGGATGGATTCTCATATTTATAGGTTTATGGGTGATTTACCAATTTTTAAGAACAGACAATTCATCACATCATGATAAAGAGCCAACGATTCTTAAATTTGAGATAAAAGCACTAGGAATTGTGATCCAAATTTTACGGAAACCAATGACTGCCGATATGGATAAGTCCGGTAAAATTACAGGTATTGAAGCATTGATACTAGGATTAGCATTATCGCTTGACTCTTTTGGTGCGGGAATTGGTGCAGCGATGCTTGGATTTACTCCAGCTTTTGCAGCCCTCGGTATAGCAGCAACGACTGGATTATTTCTTGCCGCCGGTTTAAAAAGTGGTTATTTATTTTCCTATTGGCAATGGCTACAACGATTGACTTTCGTACCTGGCATTATCTTAATAATAATTGGAATTGCAAAAATGACATAACGACAAAATTCTTAGCAAGGGTGCTGTAACAGATGACAATAGTGATCGGACTAACGGGAAGTATTGCAACTGGCAAAACAACGGTTGCTAACATGTTTGAAAAATGGGATATACCAGTTATCGATGCTGATAAAATTGCCAGACAAGTGGTTGAGCCAGGGATGCCAGCATATCAACAAATTATAGATTACTTTGGTGACGTAATTCTGCTTGAAAGTAAGCAAATAGATCGCAAAAAGCTTGGTCAAATTGTATTTTCTGATGAATCCATGCGTCAACAGTTAAATCAAATTGTTCACCCTGCTGTTAGAGAACAAATGCTAAAACAAAGAGATATGCTAGTTGATGAGGGAAAAAAAGCTGTCGTTATGGATATTCCATTATTGTTTGAAAGTAAGCTCACGAAGCTTGTTGACAAAATTCTTGTTGTATTTGTAGAGGTAGATATACAACTGAAGCGTCTCGTTGAGCGCGATCATCTAACCAAAGAGGACGCGTTAAACCGCGTTCGTGCACAAATTCCTGGTCGAGAAAAGGCGGAAATGGCCGATGCTATCATTTATAATGACAGGACGTTAGCAGAATCTGAACAACAGTTGATCACTATTTTAAGCAAATGGGAAGTAGCTACTTTTTCTTAAATGATGAACATTTCAAGATACTCCTACACTTTACTGTACAGGAGTATCTTTTTCATGTATAGTAGCGTTTAGGATTAAGCTAAGCGGGTTGACACTATTGTGTGATCACAAAGTAGTTTATGAGAAGGTCTTAAAAAAGCGAAAAAATGTCGGTTCTGTATTGCCAAATGAGCGTTTAACGTATATACTTTTCCTGCATGTAAAAAGATTGCTTATATAAAAAAGGCCTACTCAGAAGGGCCTGAGTTGCTTGTGTTTTTACCTTCTGATATGTGCTCATAGTAACTACTTAAAGGGTTAGGACCTCTCAGGACTAACTTTCCCCCGTGGTAGTATATTGCATGAGGATTTGGAAGAATATTCTTATTAAGGGGGAGTTTTACCAATGGATACAATGGGAAGACATGTTATTGCAGAAATGTGGGATTGCAACATTGAAAAACTAAACGATATGCCGCTTATCGAACAAATTTTTGTTAATGCTGCACTTAAAGCAGGAGCAGAAATAAGAGAAGTTGCCTTTCATAAATTCGCACCACACGGTGTAAGTGGTGTTGTTATTATATCAGAGTCTCATTTAACGATTCATAGTTTTCCAGAGCATGGTTATGCGAGTATAGATGTGTACACATGTGGTGATATAATTGATCCAAATGTAGCGGCTAATTACATTGCTGAAGAATTAGAGTCAAAAACATGTGAAGCGGTTGAAGTTCCACGCGGAATGGGTCCGATTCAAGTGAAAAAGTTTAAGGCTCTTTAAGTTAGTGTTTGAACAACCTCTATAATTTAAAATGAACACGAATAGAAAACCCTTGCTTAAGCAAGGGTTTTTCGTATTTTTACCCTTGTCCATCGTTTTATTGTGAAAAACATGTTAAAATAGTAGTATGATTTTATTAAAGTGACGAGGTGCAATAGATGACATTGAAGCAAACATTTAATAAGTATTTTAATAGTCATTCTGAAACAAGTGATAATCATTGGGATCCAAATTTAAAAACCCATTACTTCAAGACAACGCAGGAGAAAGGGATGCAAGCGGTTGAAGCGTTATTTACAAATGCAAAAGAATTTGAAATCGTAGCTTCTTCAAAGGACCACGGAGAAATCAGTGTTATTTATAAAGGAGGCCGTAAAGCATTTGTGACGGCTACGATTATTATGGTAAGACCATACCGAACCGCAATTGATTTATCGGTAACATTAGAGTCTGCTTTTCCACCCGATTTTGGATATAGCCATAAGTTAATTCCGAAGTTGTATAAAATATTGCAAAAGGAACTTACTTTGTTAGATCGTACTAGTTGAGGAATTAAGGATGTTTGGGGTTGATGAAAGATGAGATGTCCAAATTGTGAATATAAAAATACAAAGGTATTAGATTCAAGGCCGATTGAAGAGGGTAAAGCGATTCGCAGACGACGTGAATGTGAAGAATGTACTTATCGATTCACGACCTTTGAACGATTAGAAGAGATTCCTTTAATTGTCGTCAAGAAGGAAGGTACGAGGGAAGAGTTTAGCCGCGAGAAGTTAATTCGAGGGCTTATTAAGTCATGCGAAAAACGTCCAGTCGCATTAGAACAAATCGAAACGATTGCACTTGAAGTGGAAAGAGAGTTACGAAATAGTGGCTATTCCGAAGTGCAGAGTGGAATTATTGGTGAGCTTGTTATGAATCACCTTTCCCAGGTTGATGAAGTGGCATATGTACGTTTTGCTTCTGTCTATCGACAATTTAAAGACATCAACGTTTTCTTGGACGAACTGAAAGACTTGATGCGTTCAGAAAAAAAATAAAATGGTAAGTGTAGCATGGAAATTGATTAATAAAAAGGAAAGGGTTATCTGTCCTATGAATCAACCGCACATCGGAAAAATACTCCCTGCTGAAAGATACATCATCGTTGTTTCTTGGGATATAACTACTTCATTTTTTCAGTCTTTAACCCATCTATATCAACCGCTTATCGGGATTCAAGCAATTGCTCTGTATCAGACACTTTTAAGCGAGTTCCAAATTAGAAAAAATTCAGTAGAACAATCGCATCATACGTTGATGAATTTCTTATCGATGCCATTGGATGAAATTTATAAAGCGCGTTTAAAACTTGAAGCGATTGGTCTGCTTCGTACGTACAAAAAAGAATCGGACGAGCTTACATCTTATACTTATCAATTGCAGCAACCGTTTCCGGTTCAACATTTTTTGGCCGATGACATGTTATCACAGCTGCTTTATCATCAGTTAGGTGAGCATAAATATAAAGAGCTCGTAGAAGCATTTTTGCAAGAAAAACCGAACGTGGAGATCAATGGAGAAAATGTGACAGCGAACTTTGGTGAGGTTTTTGATACTCATGCTGGTTTTACGAACACTTCAAACCAAGTGAAACCATCGATGAATGTAGAACAAAAACAATCTGGACCCCCACTGAACAATGCCGTCATTGATTTTAAATGGTTAGAGCAAATGTTGACGGAAAGAATGATCCCTGCAGCGCGTGTGTTAACGACAACTTCTAAAAAGCTAATTGTTCAAATGGTTGTCTTGTACGACCTTACAGAACAAGAATTGGAAAGTGCTGTTGTTTGGGCTGTTAATGAAGATCATCAGCTCGATACGAAGGAATTTAAAGCAGCTTGCTTGGATTTATTCCAATTAAAGCAAAACAACACAGATATTAAATTAGTAACCAAAAAACAAGGGATTCCATCAAAGCCAAATAAAGACTCCCAGAGTAAAGAAGATCAGTTTATTCAAATGCTAGAGCAAATTTCTCCTAAGCAGCTTCTTGAGGATTTGTCAGGTGGAAATGAAGCGTCGGCACAGGATTTGAAATTGATTGGTGAAATTATGTCTCAACAAGGATTAACACCTGGAGTCATTAATGTGTTAGTCCATTATGTGCTTTTAAAAACAGATATGAAGCTAACTAAATCTTACCTAGAAAAGATTTCCAGTCACTGGGCACGAAAAAACGTCAAGACAGTAAGACAAGCAATGGCTTTGGCAAAGGCTGAAAATACTAAGTATCAACAATGGGGAACGAAAAAACCATACTATAAGAAAACGAATCGTAAAGAGGTTGTTCCAGATTGGTTTGAAGAACAGAAAAAACGAGAAGTAACTAACAAAAGTGGTGTTAATGTGTCACCGACTGTTTCGAAGCAAACGGATGATATTAGTGATATTGCGAAGAAATATGCTAAAAAAAATTAATTAAATCAGTTATAAGGATGAATGGGAATGGAACCAATTCAAGCTTCTCTAAAAAAATGGATGCGCAATAATAAGAGTTTTCAAGATAACTTTCTTCAGATGAAGCAAGCCGTATTAAATGACCCAGAAATAGCATCCATCATACGCAAGCATCCTGAAATGACTGAAGAAGATATCGATAAAAATTTAATTAAATTATATGAATATCAGTCACAATCTAAGCAATGTTCAAATTGTGCCTCATTAGCGCAATGTAAAAATATATTACAAGGATATAGTCCATATATTCATATCGAGGGTAACAAGGTCCAAGTTGCTTATGAACAGTGTCATCAGAAATTGCAGTATGATGAGCAAAGAAAAAAACATGATCTAATTCAGAGCTTGCATATGCCAAAGGACATCTTAGAGGCATCGATGACTCAATTAGATTTTCAAGATCCAGAACGGCACCAAGCAATTCGTGAAATAGATCGCTATATTCAATCTATTGATACTGCTGAGGCAGCGAAAGGGATCTATTTCCATGGTCCATTTGGTGTAGGAAAAACGTATTTCTTAGGCGCGATCGCGAAAGAACTAGCAGACAAACATATTTCTTCCATGATGATTTATATGCCGGAGTTTGTTAGAGAGATTAAAGCATCATTTAAGGATGACTCTGTGAACCAAAAGATAGAGTTGTTTAAAAAAGTTGATGTTTTGATGCTAGATGATATTGGTGCGGAGTCGCTTTCTGCTTGGTTTCGAGATGAGGTTCTCGGCTCCATTTTACAATATCGGATGATGCAGCATTTGCCTGTTTTTTTTACTTCGAATTTCAATTTAAAGCAATTAGAGCAGCATCTAGCTACAACAACAAATGGTGATACTGAAAAGGTTAAGGCTGGTCGAATTATTGAACGGATCCAACAAGTAAGTAAAGAAGTTCCCTTGTTTGGAGCAAACCGGCGGTCATAGAACTGTTTATACTCTTATATAAGAATTAAGAGGCGTTTAATAGGTTTACACTATTAAATAGCCTCTTTTTTGTATGCGGAAAGACTACTATGCACGAATTTAAATAGATAATTCATTTTTTGAATTGATTACCCATATAATGTAACAGTTTGATCGGTGAGGGTGATATGTATTGCTTGAAGTTAATTTTCAATTGAATAAAGAGGCGATTACTTTTTGTGAACAGTTATTTGTATATGACAGAGAAATGGAGTTTCATTGGAAGACAAATGAAGATTGGGGGAATCAAATCAGAATTGAGGAAAAGCAGCAATTGCAAGACCAACATGAGGCGATTGTAAAAGCATTAATAGATGTATATGTATCCCATAGAGAAATTCCGGCTATTCTTTACACGATTAAGCATCATTATTATTTTAATGATAAGGATGAAATTGACCGAATCTTAGAATTAACGGAAAGCATTATTGCTGGTGATGATCCTGATTTGGGTCAAATTATTAAAAATAATCGTCCACGAGATACATTAACTACGTTGTTTGAAGATAATATGACAGGAAATAGTATTCATTTTGATTCGATTGTTAATTTCAGATTACAATCGTACCGAAACCAGTTGATCGAAGTGGTCGGTTTTGCTATTGATGAGTTTAAACGAGAAGAGGATTATCAAAGTTTTGTTGAATCACTCCGAGAATACGTTTCTAAAAAAGAATCTAAGTTTCCAATTGTACATGTTGTTCAAGGTGATGATTTTTCGTTTTACAATTCAGCAGGTAAACCGTTTTCTAAAATGGAAATTAAAATGCTGATGCAACGCGAACCGTTGTACATTATGGGCCTTGATGATAGGGAAATGAACATTACACCGTTGATTGCAATGATTCCGGGGCGGATTTGTATATACGGTGATCAAGCGGATGAGGCAAAAACGTTAACGGTCATTAATGTTTTTCAAGAAAAAGTTATATTTAAGCCTATGAAGGAATTCCCATTCCCAAATTATTTAAAAAGCTGGTAGCGTGGTCTTGATTTTTATGTCATCTATCGCTATAATACGTTCATACATTCATTTACATTTTATCGGTATTGATGAGGACACGATTGCATGAATGGGATACATAAAGAGAGGGAAGTCTTTTGGCTGTGAGCTTCCTTGTATATCCGCATACAATTACCACCTCTGAACCCTGCTTTTGAATTTGAAGTAGATTGCAGCGTATCATCTACGTTACAGATGCTAATGAGTCGCAAGGTACGTTTTTGCGAGAAATTTGGGTGGAACCACGAGTTAACGCTCGTCCCTTTTAGCTTTTTTAAGCTAGGGACGAGCGTTTTTTATATTTATAAGAAAGAGGAGTGGAACAAATGTCAGAGATTATTAACCTTACATTTCCCGATGGCGCTGTTAAAGAGTTTCCAAAAGGAACAACTGGAGAAGAAATAGCTTTTTCGATTTCTCCAGGTTTAAAAAAACAAGCGTTGGCGATTAAATTAGATGGCGAGTCTTATGATTTACGTACTGGATTAACTAGTGACGGTAAAATTGAGATCTTAACGTATCGTGAGAGCGAAGGGATTGAAGTGTTGCGACACTCTACAGCCCATTTAATGGCACAGGCAATTAAACGCTTGTACGGGAATGTTAGTCTTGGTGTTGGGCCAACTATCGAAAATGGTTTTTACTATGATATTGATATGGAAGAGTCCTTAACACCTGAGGATTTACCAGCAATCGAAAAAGAAATGCAGCGGATTGTTGATGAAAATTTAGAAATTGTAAGAAAAGACGTACCGAGAGAAGAAGCGATCGAACGCTTTAAAGCGATTGGTGACGATCTGAAGCTCGAGCTGATTGATGCAATTCCAGAAGGGGAGCAAGTATCGATCTATGAGCAAGGCGAGTTTTTTGATCTGTGTCGTGGTGTCCATGTACCGTCAACGAGTAAAATAAAAATATTTAAGCTGTTAAGTATTTCTGGTGCCTATTGGCGCGGAGATAGTAAAAATAAAATGTTGCAACGTATTTATGGAACAGCGTTTGAAAAGAAAGGCCAGCTAGAGGAGTATTTACGACTACGTGAAGAAGCAAAAGAGCGGGATCATCGTAAACTTGGTAAAGAACTGGAGCTTTTCACTGTGTCACAACAAGTTGGACAAGGCCTTCCACTCTGGTTACCAAAGGGTGCGACGATTCGCCGTAATATAGAGCGTTATATCGTTGATTTAGAAGAACGCTTAGGCTATAACCACGTTTATACTCCAGTGTTAGGTAGTGTTGAGCTTTATAAAACAAGTGGGCACTGGGATCATTATAAAGATGATATGTTCCCGACAATGGAAATGGACAACGAAGATTTAGTATTAAGACCGATGAACTGTCCGCACCATATGATGGTGTATAAAAATCAGCTGCACAGCTATCGTAATCTGCCTGTACGTATTGCTGAGCTTGGCACGATGCACCGTCATGAAATGTCCGGCGCATTAGCAGGTTTGCAACGTGTGCGTGCGATGACGTTAAATGATGCACATATTTTTGCGCGTCCAGATCAACTGAAGGATGAATTCATTCGAGTCGTTGAGCTTGTTCAAAATGTATATAAGGATTTCGGAATTAATGATTATTACTTCCGATTATCATATCGTGACCCTGAGGATAAAGAAAAATATGTGGACAATGATGAAATGTGGGAAAAGGCACAAGCGATGCTGAAGGAAACAATGGAGGACATGGAGCTTGACTACGTGGAAGCAGAAGGAGAAGCAGCCTTTTATGGTCCAAAGCTAGATGTACAGGTGAAGACAGCCTTAGGTAAGGATGAGACGCTATCAACCGTACAATTAGACTTCCATTTACCTGAGCGTTTTGACCTCACGTATATTGGTGAGGATGGCAAGGAGCACCGCCCAGTTGTCATTCACCGTGGTGTTGTCTCAACAATGGAACGCTTTGTTGCCTTTTTAATTGAAGAATACAAAGGCGCATTTCCAACTTGGTTGGCACCAGTTCAAGCGAGAATTATTCCTGTATCTGCAGGTGTTCACCTTGATTATGCGAAAAAAGTGGAAGATCAGCTACGCTTCCAAGGTATCCGCGTCGAAGTAGATGAGCGTGAAGAAAAAATAGGCTATAAAATCCGTGAAGCACAAGTGCAAAAAATTCCATTTGCCCTCGTTGTTGGTGATAAAGAAATGGAAGCGGATGGTGTAAATGTGAGACGTTATGGTGAGAAAGATTCAGAAACGTTATCATTACAAGCATTTATAGCCGCTATAAAAGCAGAAGTAGAAGGTAAGTCGCTTAAAAAATAAACTAGCTATAAAAAAGGTTCGTTTTGGACAAGATGTCTGAAGCGAACCTTTTATAAAAATTTCCTCTTGCATGTTGTCTAGCTTTTATGTATAATTCTCTATGTTGCTAAAAATTCAGTGCATCCATTTGACATGGTATTTTATATGTGATAAGATATTCTAAGTGAAATTAAATAATTGATCTGAGACAAGTAGAAGCACCCGCTTCTCACCTGATTGACGCATCGTATGCTGTTGACAGGTCACTATTCTGATTGTTCGGGAGACGTGTGGGTGCAGTATGTACCGACACTATTTTTATGTTTTCACAACAAGCTTGTCGATGAAAGGTCACGTTTTGTTTCAAAAAAATTTGGAGGTGGCTGATTATTAGCAAAGATATGAATGTCAATGAGAAAATTCGTGCACGTGAGGTACGTCTCATTGATTCTAATGGGGATCAACTTGGTGTTAAATCTCGCCAAGAAGCGTTGGAAATTGCTCAAACGAGAGAACTTGATTTAGTATTGGTGGCACCGAATGCAAAACCACCAGTATGCCGTATCATGGATTATGGTAAGTTTCGTTTCGAACAACAAAAGAAAGATAAAGAAGCTCGTAAAAAGCAAAAAATTATTAACGTAAAAGAAGTACGTCTTAGCCCAGGAATTGAAGAACATGATTTCAATACGAAGCTCCGTAATGCAAGGAAGTTCCTTGAAAAAGGAGACAAGGTGAAAGCATCTATTCGTTTTCGTGGACGTGCGATTACCCATAAAGAAATCGGTCAAGAAGTTCTTGAGCGTATGGCTGAACAATGTAAAGACGTTGGTACAGTCGAGCAAAAAGCGAAAATGGAAGGTCGCAGCATGTTCTTAATGCTAGCGCCTGTAAATGAAAAATAAGATAGAGCACTCATATATGAATGTTCAGGTATAGCTAACAAGGAGGAACTACTCATGCCAAAAATGAAGACTCATAAAGGTTCTGCAAAACGTTTCAAAAGAACAGGTTCAGGGAAAGTAAAACGTTCCCACGCTTACACTAGTCACTTATTTGCAAACAAATCTACTAAGCAAAAACGTAAACTTCGTAAGAGTACTACAGTTTCTGCTGGGGATTACAAACGCATCAAACAAATGTTACCAGTAAAATAATCTAACACCAATTCGGGTTTCGATAGATACTAGGAGGGAATTACTATGCCACGTGTTAAAGGTGGAACAGTTACACGCAAACGTCGTAAACGTATTTTAAAGTTAGCAAAAGGATATTATGGTTCGAAACATGCTCTATTTAAAGTTGCAAAACAACAAGTTATTAAATCAGGTCAATATGCATACCGTGACCGCAAACAGAAAAAACGTGATTTCCGTAAATTATGGATCGCACGTATTAATGCTGCAGCACGTATGAATGGCCTTTCTTATAGCCGTCTAATGTTTGGCTTAAAGCAAGCGGGCATCGAAGTAAACCGCAAAATGCTTTCAGATCTTGCTATTCATGATGAGCAAGCATTTGCACAATTAGCTGACCAAGCAAAATCTGCGCTTAAGTAAATAGAATTAAAAGAAGGGACTATTTTTAGCAATGACTAGAAATGGTCTCTTTTTTTATAGATTGATGTTATTGCGGGAAATATCCTAAACTCCGACGTAGTGTAGTGCTCGTGATTTCCGCTCCAGGCAGTCGCTTTTCGCTAGTTTAAAGCGCTTTTCTTTAAACAGGCACGGCTTCAGCTAACTCAGAAGCAAATGTTTTCGGTGGGACGAGTAATCGCAGTCCCATAGTGCGCTTCTCTAGTGGATCTTCAGCTCGCGCTGTCCCGAAGGAGTCGACTGCCTGGAGCTCCAATCACCCGACGTAAGGAGAAATCCCGTTAGCAGCGAAGTGGATTTCCGGAGCGGTCCTAGCATTCTCCAAACTACGTCGCATATTATTTCAAGTTTGAAGTTTAAGAAGCAGTAAACTATATGAAAATATTCTGTTTATAAAGAAGTAAAAATTTAGTTTCACTTATACATAGCTATGGAGGTACGAGCAATGCTTATTTATTTTGTTATTATTAATATAGTAGCTTATGCAGTAATGGGTATCGATAAAAAGCGAGCCAAAAGCGGGGAATGGCGGATTTCAGAAAAAACAATTTGGACGATTACCATTATTGGAGGCGCAACCGGCAGCTGGGTCGGGATGAGTGGTTTTAGGCATAAGACGAAGCATATACAGTTTAAATATGGGGTGCCGTTGCTGAGTATTGTTCAGATTGGTTTGCTAGTTTATTATTTTCAGAGCTAGAGCAAACATCGCTCGTTTTTACACACGGATCGAATCGCATTCTTATACGGAGAATGCTTCATTTATGTTCCTCTCATAATTCTCGTTATAATGGCTTTACAAATGATTTTACCGCGATATATGATAATCATTAAGTGTCTATTAGCAACCAAATAAATAATTCTATCAAAGGGATAGAGGTGAACAAATGCCTGCTAATATATTAGTTGTCGAGGATGAAAAAGAAATCGCTGATTTAGTTACATTATATTTAAAAAATGAAGGATTTACTGTTCTAACTTGTTCTTCAGGAAAAGAGGCAATTGATTACATTGATGGTAATCAACTAGATTTAGCAATATTGGATGTGATGCTACCTGATTTAGATGGTTTTACAATTTGCCAAAGGATTCGAGAAAAATATCATTATCCTGTTATTATGCTGACAGCCAAGGTGGAGGATTTAGATAAAATTACCGGACTGACACTTGGCGCTGATGATTATATAACCAAGCCCTTCAATCCGTTGGAAATGGTGGCACGTGTAAAAGCACAATTGCGGAGATATACTCGTTATAATTCCCATGATACAGATAATGCAAAAGCATCAGCAACAACATTGGAATATGATTTTTCCGGACTAACGATAAATAAAGTTACACATAAATGCACGCTATTCGGGAAGCAACTACAATTAACGCCGATTGAATTCTCCATCTTATGGTATTTGTGTGAAAATAAAGGAAAAGTGATCTCATCAGAACAGTTATTTGAAGCGGTATGGGGTGAGAAATACATAGATAACAATAATACTGTGATGGCTCACATTGGTAGATTACGAGAAAAAATGCATGAGCCGTCAAGAAAACCGAAATTTATTAAAACGGTGTGGGGGGTTGGCTACACGATTGAGTAATCAAACAAAGCACTTATCAGGTCGACAGTTAACAATGACGATTTTCACACAATTTTTTATTACATTATTCATTGTTACCGTTATATTAATTTTCTGCCTTTTCGCAGGTCAACTACTTCTTTCCCAATATACTTGGTATGCATCAGATTTACTATACCGAATATTGAATGGGAACGAAATACTATTATTAGTTTCATCTTGGTTAGTTTGTTTTGCTGTCATCTTTCTGATCTATTGGAAAAGGACATTAGGATTTATTGACAAAATTGCAGCGGCAAGTAACCAGCTTGTTGATACGAACGATACGTTAATTCATCTGCCAGTTGAATTGAAGCAAGTAGAAGATCGTATGAATCAAATAAAACAAGAAGCAAATCGTAATGCCCGTTTTGCGAGAGAAGCCGAGCAGCGGAAAAACGATTTAATTGTTTATCTTGCACATGATTTAAAAACACCCCTAACATCTGTCATCGGGTATCTCACGTTACTTAGAGATGAACAGCAGATTTCGCCGGAGCTTCAGCAAAAGTACTTATCGATTTCTTTACAAAAAGCGGAACGTCTAGAAGATCTAATTAATGAATTTTTTGAGATTACCCGTTTTAACCTAAGCCAGCTAAGTTTGGAGACAAGCAGCGTGAATTTAACAAGAATGATTGAACAAATCGCATATGAATTCACGCCATTGTTTAAACATAAAAACATACAGTACGAGCTTGAGATGCTAGCGGATATAGAAATTAAATGTGATATCGAAAAAATCCAAAGGGTGTTTGACAACCTTATCCGTAACGCAATTACTTACAGCTTTGAGAACAGTGTCATTTCTATTTTAGCAACAAAAGAACCAGAGGGCGTATCGTTATGTTTTAAAAATCAAGGAAATACGATCCCGAAAGATAAGCTAAATCGTATCTTTGAACAATTTTATCGCCTTGACAATGCTCGTTCAACGAAAACGGGCGAGGCTGGTTTAGGCCTTGCGATCGCGAAACAGATTATTGAATTACATAATGGAACGATAACAGCTTCCAGTGAAAATGAAACGATCGAATTTAATGTTTATTTACCATTCCGTCCGTAGGGAAATCGTAAGAATTTATTATGAAAAACATACGTTTTCCTCTATAAAAAACAAAAAAAAGCCACTATCTGATTTGGTACGATTTATGTACTGAACCAGATAGTGGTTTTTTTATATGAAAACACAAATAAAAGGAGTTTTAATAATGATAGCAAAAAAACGAGTAGTTCTGTTGTTTGGTGGTTGTTCATCTGAATATGATGTTTCCTTACAATCCGCTTATGCCGTGATCAGTAACATGAATGAAACAAGATATGAAACGATATTGATTGGTATCACGAGAGACGGCACTTGGCTCAGGTACTACGGAGATGCGGTAGATGTTCAGAAAGATACTTGGCAAACTGATGAAGTAAATTGCGTACCCGTGATGTTTTCACCGGACAGACATAGCAACAAGATTGTAGAAATTCAGTATGGAAACATAAAAGAAACGAAGATTGATATTGTATTCCCGATTTTACACGGGATAAACGGAGAAGACGGAACTGTGCAGGGATTGTTAGAACTTGCCGGCATTCCTTTTGTTGGCTGTGATACGATTTCTTCTGCTTTATGTATGGACAAGGATCGAGCGCACAAATTGGTAGAGCTAGCAGGAATTCAGACAGCTAAGGCGATAGTTTTGGACAGCTTGCCAAGTGAATTAGAGCTAATCAACCGGTGTGAGAAGTTATCTTATCCATTGTTCGTCAAACCGGTACGAGCAGGGTCATCTTTTGGTATTACGAAAGTGATCGAGGAACAGATGCTTGCGAAAGCGGTTGTGGATGCATTTTATCATGATTCTCGAGTAATCATCGAGGAAAATATAGATGGGTTTGAAGTTGGATGTGCAATCCTTGGAAACGATGACCTTATGCTTGGAGAAATTGATTGTATCGAGTTAGAAGATGGATTTTTTGATTATGAAGAGAAATATACATTGAAGACGTCAAAAATTCATATGCCTGCTCCAATTGAGCAAGAAGTAGTGAAAAAAATAAAAGTAGCAGCAGTGACTATTTATCGTGCACTCGGATGTTGTGGGTTAGCTCGAGTTGATATGTTTTTAACACCAGATATGCAAATTGTATTTAATGAGGTGAATACGTTTCCTGGTTTTACAACGCATAGCCGCTATCCAAATATGATGAAAGGTGCTGGGTTGGCGTTTACCGATATGATAGACAAGCTAATTCAGTTAGGTTTGGAAAAATGAGACGGTTACATGTGGACTATAAGGACATATACAAAGGAGACTTAATATTAGTCAATCGCAAATTTCCAATTCAGGACCAAATCCTTCATGAACAAATGCAGCTTATGCCAGTCGATCGTAAGCACGAGTATATTTTACTAGAAAGAAAAACTGCTAATATGCTAGCGCAATTACTACAATCGATTGATGGTGCAACTGAAATTGTACCTGTGAGTGGATATCGAAGCTATGCGGAGCAAGAAAAGCTATATAATGATTCACTAGTCGAGCATGGCAGCGTGTTTACTAAGCAATATATCGCTTATCCCGGATGTAGTGAGCATCAGACCGGTATGGCGATTGATTTAGCGGAACATGCAAAGACGATTGATTTTATCCGCCCTAATTTTCCGTACTCAGGTATTTGTGGTATATTTCGTCAGCATGCAGCCCAGTATGGCTTCATCGAACGTTATGGAAAAGAGAAGGTAGCAATTACTGGTATCGCCCACGAGCCGTGGCATTTTCGCTACGTCGGTTATCCACATGCTACCGTGATGCAAGAACATGATCTATGTTTAGAAGAATATATCGAATTTATTAAAAATTATCAGTACGAAGAAAATCACTATGTTATCAAGCAAGCGGATAAGCAATTAGAAATATTTTATGTAAAAGCGGATAGCAAGATTACAAGGATTGTAGTGCCAACAGAGAACTTTCAAATTTCCGGAAATAACGTCGATGGCTTTATCGTAACAATATGGAGGCATTCGGTATGAAGAAAACGAATCGAGTAGGTATGTTAGATCAATTTCGCTTGATTAGTGCCCTTCTCATTGTTGCGATTCATACATCTCCACTCATTTCGTATAGTGCTTCTGCTGATTTTATTTTGACATGTATTATTGGTCGAGTAGCAGTTCCTTTCTTTATTATGGTTACGGGATACTTTATGTATTCCCATATAAAGAATGGAGACAAACAATATTTAGTAAGCTTTTGTAAAAAAATAGCTGTGATTTATTTAATTAGTATTATTTTATATTTACCATTAAATATGTATGCTGGCTATTTCAATAATCCAATTGTTTTTGATCAGGTTGTAAAAGATATTCTTGTTAACGGTACGTTTTATCATTTATGGTACTTACCGGCATTACTATTAGGTGTACCGCTTGTTGCAATAATAATGGTGCGAATAAAGCTATTACCTATGCTCATCATTGCCTCCTTCTTTTATTTAGTTGGACTGTTGGGAGATAGTTATTATGGGCTAATCGAAAATATCAATATACTAGAAGGGATATATGAAGCAATCTTTAACATCGCGGATTATACAAGAAACGGACTATTTTACGTACCTATTTTTTTAGTCATTGGTGCTCTAATAAGCCGTCAGAAGCTGCAGCTTTCATTGTTTAAAAGTAGCATTGGTTTATTTTTATCTACCGTTTTCCTGCTTGCAGAAGGACTGTTATTAGACAGTTTTTCCTTACAACGGCATGATAGCATGTACGTTATGCTTGTGCCATGTATGTACTTTTTATTTCTTGTTCTACAACAAGTGCCTGGAAGAAGTAATAAAGAATTACGCAGCTTATCGTTGATTATTTATATTATTCATCCGTGGATGATTGTGATCGTAAGGGGAGTTGCTAAGTTAATTGAGCAACAAGCAATACTCGTGACAAATTCAGTGATCCACTATGCTGCGGTCAGTATTCTTTCGTTTATTGCTGCCTTGCTATTATTATTTGTCTGGAAAAGGCTACAAAAGCAAGTCCCTGCTAGCGATTCCCGAGCATGGATTGAAGTCGATCTGGACGCATTGCACCACAACGTATTATCACTGCAAGGTATACTGCCGAACCAGTCAAAGCTAATGGCAGTTGTAAAAGCAAATGCCTACGGGCACGGTGATATCCCAGTGGCAAAAGCACTTAATCGTGCCGGGATCGATGTCTTCGCCGTTGCGACAGTTGCAGAAGGAGTAAACTTGCGCACGCATGGTGTAAAAGGGGAAATATTAATTTTAGGCTACACAAATCCAAGGGATATTCCTTGTCTTAACCAATATCGATTAACCCAAACAGTGGTTGACGTGACACATGCTGAAACATTGAATGCGAGCGGCTATAAAATAAAAGTACATATAAAAATCGATACAGGAATGCACCGGCTTGGTGTGTGTGCTACTGATATAGAAGCAATACAGCATATTTATAATTGTGAAAATCTAATCGTAAAAGGAGTTTTTTCACACTTGTCTGACTCAGATAGTTTGAGCTCTAATGATGTTTCATACACAAACAAACAAATCACCTGCTTTTTTGATACACTCAAGGATTTGCGATCAAAGGGGTGTTCTGTAGGTAAGGTTCATATTCAAGGAAGTTATGGAATTTTGAATTATCCGGAATTGCCTTGTGATTATGCCCGTGCAGGAATTGCTATTTATGGTGTCTTAAGCACCAACGATAAAACGCGTGCCGAAGTGGCGCTGAAGCCTGTTTTAGCTCTGAAGGCGAGGATTGCAAGTATACGTAACATCGATGCAGGAGAAAGCATTGGTTATGCCCGTCAATACACAGCAAGCAGCAACATGAAAATCGCCACAGTTACAATAGGGTATGCAGATGGTATTCCTAGAAATTTAGCTGAAGGAAACGGGTATGTCCTAGTTCATGAACAAAAAGCGCCTATAATTGGTCGTATTTGTATGGACCAATTTACGATTGATGTTACACATATAAATGAAGTGAAGGCTAATGATATTGTTACTTTAATCGGTATAGATGGTGGTATGCAAATACAGTGTGAGGACGTTGCAGCAAAGTGCGGGACAATTTCGAATGAAATACTTAGTAGATTAGGAGAACGTTTAGGTAAGATATATAAGCATGCATAGCACTGCTCAATTAGGAGGGCAGTGTTTTGCTATGTAGTTCTGGCATAAGGATGCTTTTTTTTGATGGGTGAGGGCACTTTAGCGCTATTTACTGAATCTAATGCTTTGTAAAATATAAGCTTGTACTTAAATTTTCTGTCATAAAGGCTCGTCTATTGTCATATGTATTTAAGAAGACACATCTTTAAGGAGGCTACTATGGAATACTTGGGTACCTATTTACTGGCCGTCATCGAGACAGGTGGACTATTTGCCCCCTTGTTATTCATAGGTTTCCACTTGGTTAGACCTGTTTTCTTTTTTCCTGTTGTGTTTATTTGTATCTCTGGAGGGATTATGTTTGGTGCAGTGGCGGGTACGCTATATTCTGTGATTGGGATTACGCTTTCTAGCTTAATCTTTTACGGGATGGTACGGAAAATGCCTAAAATGTATGATAGGCTAAGCAGACTAAAAGCAAAGTTGCTTGGAAAGGATGCTAAATTAACAACGTCACAGATTGCTTTATTAAGGCTAATACCGTTTATACATTTTCATTTATTATCATTATGTATTTTAGAGGCCTCACATGATTTCAAAGACTATATGAGGTCATCACTCTTTTCTAATATTCCAATAGCAGTAGTTTATACTTTTTTCGGAAGATGGCTTTCGAGTCTTTCGCCTATGTTAATGGTTGCTTTTTTATTTGCTTTACTGCCAATCATCTATTTAATGAGAAGAAAAGAAATTATTTATAAATGGGACGACTTTTTCAACGTAAAAACTGGCGCTTAAAACTAGCGCCAGTTACATTTTTGTTATAATTAATTTGTTTACAGGATAGATCCATTCCACTTTGGCATAAGGATAACGAATTAATATTTCTTGTTCTAAGAAATATAAATCCTCTCTCTCTAACCCCTTTAACTCTCCAGGACGATGCGCACGAACACTAATATTGATAACATCAAAGGAATTCTCGGTCGTACCTAAGTATTTTTCCCCTTCAAAAACAAAGCCCTTGTATGTCATGAAAAAGTTCTTTTTTATGTTGTCTGGATAATCTAGAAAATAGAATTGCTTTTTATCCTTAGCAACTTCTAATTTTCTCTTTGGATTCATGATATATTTATACGCCGTGTATAACAACAATACCATCGCTACGATAATTAATATGCGAAATAATAATAATAAAACCATACGCCTCGACTCCCTAATCAGCTGATTCGCCTTATATACGATTCAGATACTTAATTGGTTTCACATTTGCATGTTATAATTGAAAAAAAGTTGTAATAGATGTTCAAAAAGGAGCTTAAACATGGATTGGAACCAATTATTTTCGATGCAAAAACAGTTAGATGCCTATATAGCAACAAATCACAAATTACATAGTAGCGATTTATTTGAAAAAAAGATACTTGCCTTATTCGTAGAGCTAGGCGAGCTTGCCAACGAAACGCGTTGCTTTAAATTTTGGAGCACCAAGCCTGCAAGCGAAAGGTCAGTGATCCTAGAAGAATATGTAGATGGACTCCATTTTATATTATCCCTTGGGCTCGACAAAGGCTATCAATATGAATCAATAAATACGCCAAGTGATACGGAATCTCTAACAACAAAATTCCAACAAGTTTATGAGAAAATCATAGCATTCAAACAACAACCGAGTAAAGCAATTTACCATCAACTCTTTTTTACATACGTGGAACTGGGTAGTTTATTAGGCTTCGATGAGGGAAGTATACAAGCAGCCTATGAGGACAAAAATAAAGTAAATCACGAGAGACAAGATCAAGGTTATTGAAAACCTAATTTTTGTTAAATCGTGCAAAAAAGGCTATAATTCTAGTGAGAAGGATTAAAGGAGGACTATACATATGGCAAAAACAGATGAATCTTTGACAATGTTAAAAGAATTAACAGATGCCAGAGCGATCCCTGGTAATGAAAAAGAAGCAAGAGACGTTATGACAAAGTATATCTCTCCCTACGCTGATGAAGTGTATACAGATAACCTTGGCAGTTTAATTGCTAAAAAAGTTGGTCAAGACAATGGACCGAAAATTATGGTTGCTGGACACTTAGACGAGGTAGGCTTTATGGTCACTCGTATTGATGATAAAGGATACTTATACTTTCAACCAACAGGTGGCTGGTGGAGCCAAGTGATGCTTGCGCAACGAGTAACGCTCTTAACGCGTAAAGGTGATCTAACAGGTATTATCGGATCTAAACCACCGCATATTTTACCTCCAGAAGCACGCAAAAAACCAGTAGATATTAAAGATATGTTTATTGATATCGGTGCTTCAAGCAAAGAAGAGGCACAGGAATTTGGCGTTCGTCCTGGTGATAGCGTTGTTCCTTATTTCGAGTTTACACAAATGAAAAATGAAAAGTTACTTCTTGCAAAAGCATGGGATAACCGTATCGGTTGTGCGATTGCTATTGAAGTATTAAAGCAGTTAAAAGGAGAAAAGCATCCGAACGTCGTTTATGGTGTTGGAACCGTACAAGAAGAGGTTGGATTACGTGGTGCGAAGACTTCCACAAATCTGATCCAACCAGACATCGGCTTTGGGGTTGATGTAGGTATTGCTGGAGACACTCCTGGAGTTTCCGATAAAGAAGCAGATAGCAAAATGGGTGACGGTCCACAAATTATTTTATACGATGCATCAATGATCTCACATAAAGGCTTGCGTGACTTTGTCATTGATACAGCGGATGAAAAGAAAATCCCATATCAGTATGCATCTCTTGCTGGTGGTGGAACAGACTCAGGTTCTATCCACTTAACAGCGAATGGCGTACCAGCACTATCTATCACAATCGCGACACGTTACATCCACACGCATGCAGCGATGCTTCACCGCGATGATTTTGACAATGCTGTTAAACTAATCGTAGAAGTGATTAAAAAGCTAGACGCAGACAAAGTAAAAGAAATTACATTTGGATAAATAAGAAAAGCGCAGAGCGCCGCCCGAGAAACGTAGCGACTTCAGAATCGACTGAGATAAAGGAATCATGCCCCGCGTAAGGGGTATGTCGACGTTGGACGACAAGTCCGCTTTTAGTCGACCTTCGATAAAACTTGAATCGATGATGACTTATCGCAGGGCGATTCGTGAAGTCGCCTAGTTTCTGGCGCTCGGAGCTAGACACCTGCGCAAATTTTATACTTTCCTATCCTATGAAAAAGGCTAGAACCATGAACGTGGTTCTAGCCTTTTATTGCAAAGGAAATTATAAAATATACTAAATATGGATAACATTAAGCATTAGCCACGGCCAGCTCCGAGCGCCAGCGACTAGCGAGACTTCCCTCACCTCATGACACGATAAGTCAACATCGATTCACTTCGTTCACCGTGTTTCCTTTATCTCCTCGAAAATATAGAACAATTTTCTTCGTGCGAAGTAAAGCTTTCGAAGCCTCCTCTGGTCCTACGGTTCAGTCCAGTCCGTACGTCGCTAACCGGCGCTCTGCGCTTTTGTTCTTTAAGATAAAAATCGTTTTCTTATTTCAGGTGGTGGAAGCGTACAGCTGTCCTTTTTTCCAAACCATTTATAACGATTATTTGCAATAATGTTGTAGAAATAATCTCTGATTGGACGTGGAACTATTATTAGGGTGCTAAAAATTTTCCAAGGTGCTTTTAAACGTCTGCACACCCGCAACGCTGCACTAGATCTGAAATAGCAGCTGTCGTCATCGACAAGAACAAAGCTATTAATATCCGCGTCAACCTTATGCTCTTTTAACAGCTGCTGTCCGATATCACTTTGAAGAGAAGCAAACTTGAAATAACCTTTTGGATCTCTCTTAATAATAAATTGGACACTACTGTCACAAAAATTACATTCACCATCAAATAAGATTATCCGGTTCATAGCATCACCTTCTCGCTATATTGTCGTCCTGTTTTTAGTATAACACTTTTGGAGATAAGGGATAATTAGGACGTTTTTTGAAAAACATGATATTGCTATTGAGCCGAACAATACAGGTACTATTGTCCAAAATGAAACTGCAAAATATAGTATCGATTATCCAATACGAGAAGTGAAAAACGGGACCTATACTTCGCAATTTAGTTTTTCTGATATATTAATCGGCGAACAAAAGAGTGACGTAACGTTCGAAGAAGAAATAAGGATTAAAAACTTTTTTCAAGATATATTTGGTTAATATTAATTGTAAAAACTAAAATGGGATTAAAATCCAATTATAAACAAAACAAAATTTTATCAAGGCAAGCTAACAGAAAAAGTATCTTTGGATAGTTCTATGCTAGCATTGTTATGAATGATTTCAAAACAGATTTGTGGAAGTATTGCTAGTGCAATCTGGATTAATTTCGCAAAATATGGATTAAACTAATCGGTAACTAACAGGCACCGGCCTGATAAGATTTATGCTATAATTAAACGAAGGTAGGTGTTAATTTATGAGTAAAATTACCAAAGAACAACTAGATAGTTTTCTTAGGAGCAATGATGCCGATGTGGAGGATATCATAGAAATCATTAAAGAAGATTATGGATCAGTGCTTACGAATAATAATATTGAACTTTGCAACATAAGTGAAGACAGAATAGAAAAAATGACAAGAGCAATATCTGAGAATAAAGTAATCGTAGAAAAAGTTAAAAAAGCTAGACAAGAAAGAGACCCAGAATTCACATCGTATCTTCGAAATAAAGAAAACTTTAAAGATTTTTTAAATGAGGTGAAAGATGGTAAAGCGTAACATGAGGAAAACATTGTCGCAATCGAAGCATGTTATTTTGCCAATAACACGGAGAGTGCGCATATATTTTACACCGTAGACCCAAATAAAGATTGAGTTAATAGAAATTCTTTAAAAACGCTAAATCTAATCACACAGAAACAATTCAAATAGTTATCCACTACAGCTAATGTATCCCCTCCTTGTCATCTAAAACCCCTTTCAAGATGAATCTCACTGTATTTCAGAAAATGAAAGCCAAATTAAAAACAGGCTGCCCACATAGTGAACAGCCTACTTATAAGTATTTTAATGCACTTGCTTAACACCTTTTTCCAATGTTGCAATCATTTCTTGCTTTTCACTGTCGTCGGAGTTTTCCCAAATTAATTCAAATAAAACGCCTAGTCCGGGAAGCATTTTTTCTTCACCGTTTTGGATGGCATCTACGATTGTCGCTTCTAATTGTTCTGGATTGTTGTCTGTTACGTTAGCTAAAATTGCTTTTCTTAAATTTAAATCCACAGTTGTTCACCTCATAATCGAAATTTATTACTTGAGATTAGTTTGACCTTATGGGTAAGAAATATGTATGATTAGAAAAGAATTTACGATAGAGGATGATCACGGTGATAACGTCAGTACAAAACAACAAAGTGAAGCAATGGAAAAAATTAAAAATGAAAAAGGAAAGACAAAAACAAGGGGTATTCCTTGTGGAAGGTTTTCATTTAGTAGAAGAAGCGATAAAAAGTCAATGGAACGTTCAAGAAGTGATAGTACAGCAAGGAGTGGAAGTACCGGATTATGTTCAAGATATAGAAGTACATGAGCTCACCGATAATGTTTTTCAAGCTATAGCGGAAACGAAAACACCACAAGGCATCGCAGCGGTTGTCGGTATGAAGCAACATAGTTGGGCTAGCTTTCAAAGGATAGTTATTGTCGATTCTGTACAAGATCCAGGCAACCTCGGTACACTGATTCGCACTGCAGATGCGGCAAGATTTGATGGGATTGTGCTCGGGGAAGGTACAGTAGACGTATACAATGAAAAAGTGGTTCGTGCAACGCAAGGTTCCCTGTTTCACTTGCCGATTTTCCAGGCAAACTTGTTGGAAAAAATACCAGAACTCCAAGGTGAAGGCTTCGATGTTTGGGCTTCTACCTTAACAGGTGCCGTTCCGTATCATACGGTTGCAGTACCAGACAAAGTTGCTTTAATTCTCGGCAATGAAGGAGAAGGAATTGCTGAAGCTGTGATTGAGCAGTCTGATCAGCTTATTAAAATTCCGATTTACGGACAAGCAGAATCATTGAATGTAAGTGTTGCTTCTGGAATATTAATGTATTATGTAGCCAATCATAACCAATAAAAGCGTTAATAAGAGCTTATTTTCAAAAAAGTTCCTGTCTAAGGTTGCATGTTTCAACAAGTTTTTCTATAATAAGTAAAAATGCGAATAAAATTAGGCGTTGAAAGAGCTAGTAAATAATTACCTGATCGATTGTAGGGAAGAAGTGCCATAGACTGCGAGCATTTCTATCGAAGTAATTGTTGAACCTTCACTCTGGAGCCGACACTAGGACCTTGCATAGCAAGTAAAGGTGTTCCGGAATGTTCCGTTATCAAAGCACAAGTGGGCACATACATAGAGCAATATTTCTTTGTGTCAACGAGGGTGGTACCGCGATATGATAAGTCTCGTCCCTTTTTAGGGGCGGGGCTTTTTTGCATTTTCTCATTTTACATAAGTCAATTTCATAATTTCCTTACGCAGCTAGTTGCATTCACATATAGTTTGGGAACGGTTTTACCCAACTATATGCGGATGTAAATGGCTAAAAATTACTATTATGAAATTGACAAAATAAGGAGGTTAAAAACATGAAAGAACGTTTACAAGAACTACAAACGGAAGCGATTGAAAAGGTTGAGAAAGCAACAACACTGACCGATTTACAAGATGTTCGTGTTGCTTATCTTGGGAAAAAAGGACCAATAACTGAAGTATTACGTGGTATGGGTAAGCTTTCAAAAGAAGAGCGACCTGTTATTGGTGAATTAGCTAACAAAGTAAGAGAAGCAATTGCATCAGCTTTGGATGCAAAGAAAGCAGACATGGAAAAAGCTGAATTGGAAAAGAAATTAGCAACAGAGACGATTGACGTCACGTTGCCAGGCCGACCAATCCCTGTAGGTGGACCACACCTGTTAACATCGATTGTTGAGGAAATTGAAGATTTATTTATTGGTATGGGCTTTGAAATTAAAGAAGGACCAGAAGTGGAAACAGACTATTACAATTTTGAAGCATTAAATTTACCAAAAGGACATCCGGCACGCGACATGCAAGACTCTTTCTATATTACAGAGGAATTATTGCTCAGAACACATACATCACCAGTACAGGCAAGAACGATGAAGGAATATGGTGGCAGCAAGCCAGTGCGGATGATCTGTCCTGGAAAAGTGTACCGACGTGATACAGATGACGCGACACACTCCCATCAATTTACGCAAGTAGAAGGTCTGTTGATTGATAAAAACGTTCGGATGAGTGATTTAAAAGGTGTTCTTAATCGTTTTGCCAAAGAGATGTTCGGCGAAGAAAGAGAAATTCGCTTACGTCCAAGCTTTTTCCCATTCACAGAGCCGTCCGTGGAAATGGACATTTCTTGTAAAGTTTGTCATGGAGAAGGCTGTTCTGTATGTAAACGCACCGGTTGGATCGAAATCCTTGGTGCAGGAATGGTCCATCCGAATGTATTAGAAATGGGTGGCTATGATCCGAACGTATATAGTGGATTTGCCTTTGGTATGGGACCAGAAAGAATAGCAATGCTCAAGTATGGTGTCGACGACATCCGTCATTTCTATACGAACGATGTTAGGTTCTTAAAGCAATATCATAAGGTGTAAAGGAGGAGCGAATTGTTATGTTTGTATCATTAAATTGGTTGAAAAATTACGTAGATATAGATGATATTACCCCTGAAGCGTTAGCAGAAAAAATTACAAAATCAGGGATCGAAGTCGAAGGCATTGAATATATTGCTGCTAAAAGCTCGAATGTTGTAGTTGGACATGTTAACACGTGTGAACAGCATCCGAATGCTGACAAACTAAATTTGTGCCAAGTTGATGTTGGAGAAGAAGTATTACAAATTATTTGTGGTGCTCCGAATATCGCCCAAGGACAAAAAGTAGCAGTTGCTAAGCCTGGTGCAGTATTGCCTGGGAATTTTAAAATTAAAAAAGCTAAGCTGCGTGGCGTGGAATCGAATGGTATGATTTGTTCCTTGCAGGAGCTTGGCATTGAGGAAAAATTTGTACCGAAAGAGTTTGCAGAAGGAATCTTTGTTTTTCCAGCAGATGCAGAAGTAGGTGCAGATGCATTACAGCTATTAAATCTAGATGATGCCATTTTAGAATTAGGTCTTACGCCAAACCGTTCAGACGCACTAAGCATGCTAGGTGTTGCTTATGAAGTAGCTGCTATTCTGGATAAGGAAGTGATATTACCAGAAGAAGAGCCTGATACGGTAACTGAGCAAGCAGCTGACTATATTAAGGTCAATGTAGAAGCACCTGAACTGAATCCGTATTATGGCGCGTTTGTTATTAAAGATGTCAAAATTGGTCCATCACCGCTTTGGATGCGTAACGCTTTAATGGCAGCTGGGATTCGTCCGATAAATAATGTAGTTGATATTACCAACTATGTGTTATTAGAATACGGCCAGCCGTTACATGCATTCGATTACGATCAGTTCAGTTCCAAGGAAATCGTTGTACGTCGCGCCAATCAAGGTGAGACAATGGTAACCTTGGATGATCAGGAGCGCACCCTAACAAATGAACACCTCCTTATTACGAATGGCAAGGAAGCAACCGCACTTGCTGGAGTTATGGGCGGAGCAGATTCTGAAGTATCGGATCAAACAACAACCGTGTTACTTGAGGCAGCATACTTTGACTCGAAAGCGGTACGAACGGCATCTAAAGATCATGGCCTACGTAGTGAAGCTAGTACACGTTTCGAAAAAGGTGTCGATCCCGATCGCGTACTTCGTGCTGGGAAACGTGCAAGTTTACTATTAAGCAAATATGCAAATGGTAAAGTGCTAGATGGAGTCGTTGCTTTTGATGAACTAGATAAGACGGAAAAAGTCGTAGAAATTAAAACAAGTACAATAAATGATCGTCTTGGAACGGAAATTGCGGATCAAGAAATTGCTGACATTTTGCGTAAACTCAACTTTACTTTTGAACAGAATGGTGAACTGTTTACGGTGAAAGTGCCAACTCGCCGTCAGGATATTACGATTTTTGAAGATATGCTGGAAGAAGTTGCTCGTATTTATGGCTACGATAACCTTCCGTTTACCTTACCACAAGGCGAATCACAAGCTGGTGGGTTAACAGAAGTGCAGCAGCTAAAGCGCGATGTGAAGCATTACTTACAAGGTGCAGGGCTTATGGAAACGATCACTTATTCCTTAACTAGCAAAGACCGTGTTGAATTATTAGTGAGCCCAGAAATCAAAGCGCAAGCAGTCTCATCCGTAGCATTAGCGATGCCAATGAGTGAAGAACATAGCACCCTTCGCCTTAGCATTTTACCAGAGCTACTTGACTCTATGGCTTACAACTCAGCTCGTAAGGAGCAGAATGTAGCTTATTATGAAATAGGTACGGTGTTTGTAACAGATGAAGAGAAGGTTACAAAACAGCCAAAGGAAATGCACAGATTAGTTGGTGCTTTAACTGGTGCATGGGTTACCCATCCATGGCAGCAAGAAAAGAAAGCAGTCGATTTTTATGTTGTTAAAGGAATTGTCGAGGGATTGTTTGATAAATTAGCAATTACCGCTTCCTACAAGCAAGTAAAAATTGATGATATGCACCCGGGCAGAACGGCACAAGTATTGATCGGGGAAAAACCGATTGGTTTCATCGGTCAGGTACATCCGGCTGTGCAAAATCAATTTGATTTAAAAGATACGTACGTATTTGATCTTGATTTCGAAGCGCTAGTAGAAGCGCGTCAAAGTGAGCCAAGCTTTGCTAAAATACCACGCTTCCCATCTGTGTCTAGAGATATCGCTCTAGTCGTAGAGGAAAATCTTTTAGCTGGAGACATTCAACAAACGATCGAACAAGCAGGTGGAGCACTCGTCAAAAAAGTAGAAGTATTTGACGTATATCAAGGGGAACACCTTGAGCAAGGTAAGAAATCACTAGCCTTTAATTTGCTGTATTTGGATCCAGAAAGAACACTTACAGACGAAGAAGTAGAACAATCTTATCAATCAATTCTAGAAGCTGTGAAAGAAGCACATGGCGCAGAGTTGAGAGGATAATAACTATAGGGGAGAGTGTATCTCTCTTCTAATAGCAGCGCATGGGAAAATGTAAGATTATTCTCATGCGTTTTTCTTTTTAGAGGTTCTTATTGTAATCTTTGTTGCTTTTGATAACTGATATATACAGCGGCATAATCTTGCTGTGAAAAATACGTTATCTCCGTGGAGAGCACCGATAGCTGGTCTGTGACTAGAACACAAAAAGCAGGCTAAGAATTTCGCGGACACAGGAGACCTTATTTTGCCTGAAAAGCCAGTTTTAACTATTTGTCGGCCACCAGAGACCTTATTTGCTACATACAGCATACAATAAAAAGCATTTTATTCAAATAAGCGCACTGGAGGCCGCACAATTCTAAATATGAAGCTTTTGTCACAGATAAGAGCTGTGGTGTCCGCCAATGTCAACAACACAGTGATATGGACCTGACTTCACAAACTTCAGCCGCAGACATTGTCGCAGCTTGTGTTAAATACAACCTTTCAATATTTTCAGTATACGCATTTAAAAGGCCTTAATAATTATAATGATTACCTACTAAAAATTAGAAAAAATATGGTAAAATTATCTTATCTATAAGGGGGACATACATTTATGAAGAAAATCATTCTCGGAATCGTACTATTCTTTTCTTTGTTAACATTATGGGGGTGTCAACAAGAACAAGCGGAGGAGGAGGTCACTGAACCTTCAGCAGAGGAATCATCAGATAATGTTGCATCCGAATCTGAACAAGATACGACAACAGAAGGTGAAACAGAGACAGCATCTGAAGAACAAGCACCGTTTTTTTGGCGTGTAGATCATGAAGGGAACACGGTCTATTTACTTGGATCGATTCATATAGGAAACGAAGATATGTATCCGATGGCAGAGGAAGTAGAGGAAGCATACGCTTCAGCAGATCAACTAGTAGTTGAAGCAAATATATTAGAAGCAGACGAATCCACAATGCAAGATGCGATGATGGCTAATAGTCTTTATACAGATGGATCAGTACTTTCCGATCACATAAGCGATGAAGCGTACCAAAACTTAACAGATGTTTTAAATAGTTATTCGTTAGAAGGTATGACAATGGAACAGCTTAATATCTTTAAACCTTGGTTCGTCGAGCAATTATTGACAGAGCTTGCCTTCATGGAGTTGGATACGGTAACGACAGAATATGGTGTTGATTATCATTTCCTGGAGCGAGCGGTTGAAGATAATAAACCAATATTAGAGTTAGAAGGCATTGAAGAGCAGTTTAACTTCATGATTGATATACCTGAGGATATTCAAGTGGAAGGACTGGAACAAACGGTAAACAATTGGGAAGAAGCAGCTGGGCCAGCGGCATTCAACAGCTTAATAGATGCCTGGAAAACAGGCAGTGAACAACAATTAGAAGCCGCCGCATCAAGCAGTGATGATATTGTATCCAATTATGATACATATCAAGCACAACTATTGGAAGACCGAAATGTAAACATGGTTGAAAAAATTGAAAGATACTTGACAGCCGATTCGGAGCAGACTTATTTCGTTATCGTCGGTGCGCTACATTACATAGGAGATGCAGGTATCGATAATTTGTTGGATCAAGATTATGATATACAATCTTATGCAGAAATACTAGAGTAGGTGATGTTTTGTGGAAAAAAATAAACATGCACTCGTAATCGGTGGCACCGGAATGTTAGCTGGTGTGACGAGATGGTTAGCGGAATCGTCTTATATCGTTTCTGTTATCGGTAGAAATCCGGTTAAGCATGAAAAATTAAAGCAGTTCGTTACTGATTCAGGTCGTGTGAATAGTTTAGTAGTGGATTATGAAGATTTAATTGATTTAAGTGAGAAATTGACAGCTTCCATTGTAAAGTACGGTCCTATTAGCCTGGTAGTTTGCTGGTGCCAATCGGACAAAGCGATAGCTACAGTGAGTAGACTAGTGGCCGAGCAAGTCGACGGATGGGCAATGCACCATGTGAAAGGAAGTCGAAAATACTTTGAGAAGGAGCATTTAAATTTACCTGACAATTGCAAGTATCACGATTTATATCTTGGTTTTGTGATCCTGGGAGATACTTCACGCTGGTTAACAGATGAAGAAATATCAACAGGTGTGGTACGAAGCATCCGTGAAAATACCAAAAGTATAGTTGTTGGGACCTTGCAACCGTGGGAAAAGCGGCCTGGATATTGATCGAAGGCCGCTCTCTCGTCACTAGAGGATATGTAATTGATAGCTAGGAAGAGCAACACCTAGGTAATAGAATTTAAACCGCATGAGGAACATCATGCGGTTTTTTATTGTCAGCATTTATTGACATGAATATTGTAAAGTGTTATCTTTATGTCAATAAATACTGACAAGTAGAAAGAAGTTGACTGTATGAACCAACCGAATGTGCTAGTGCTAACCGAACATGATCAATTGAAATCACTGAGTGACCCTTTACGAGTAAAGATTTTATCGTTATTAATTGAAAAGCCGCTATCTGGGCAGCAAATTTCACAAATGATTGAGTTATCAAGATCAAAGGTGCATTATCATTTAGGAGATTTAGAAAAAAATGGACTGATTAAGCTTGTTGCAGAGAACAAGAAACGAAATATGACACAGAAGCTGTACCAAGCTGTTGCTAAAAGCTTCATTCCTTCTAATTCGTTACTGCCGTTTTCAGAAGCTTACAGTGAAAGCAGACGTCAGCTTACTCTTTCCACTTTGGATCGTGCTCGAAGTCGAGTTTTAGCTGCTCCAGAACATGCCTTCCTAATGGATGCTGAAGATCCAACGAAGTGGTCCAGGATTTCAACCCAAACAGAAGTGAAGACAACAAAAGAAAAATTTAAAACTTGGGTGGCCAAATATCATCAATTGTTGCAGGAACTAGAACAAATAAAGGATGAACAAAGTGATGAAGCGGCGTGGTATTACATTGCCACTGTTGGCTTCGAATTAGACGAGGCTGTTTTTGAAGAGGAGAAAGAAAATGAGTGATGCTTTGACACTAAAAGCGGAAGCTACCTTGCAGGATGCAAACGTATTTAAAAACAAATCATTTATACTGTTATGGGTTGGCACACTCTTCTCTGGTTTAAGCCTTAGTATGTTTTACTTCTCAGAAGCATGGTATGTTGTTGAAGTATTAAATATGGAGGCATCGTTAGGGATCATTTATTTAGTTGGCTCGATTCCACGAGTAGTATTTATGACAATCGGTGGTGTACTCGCTGACAGAATCAGCCAAGCCAAAATTATGTTTGTTTCTGACATCACCAAAGCAGTTCTGCTCCTCTTCCTTGTTATTAGTTTATTTGCTGTTGGAAGTATTGAACTTTGGACACTGATCATATTTGCCTTACTATTTGGTGTATTAGATGCGTTCTTCTGGCCGGCATCGGGATCGATTATCCCTTCCATTGTTACTAAAAAACAACTAACGCGAGCCAATTCCGTCATGCAAACGACAAACCAGTCCACATCAATTATTGGACCGATGATTAGTGGTGTTATCATCGTTGGATTTAACTATACCGGCATTTTCAGTCTACTTGCTATCATGCTGTTAATTGGTGGGATTTTAGTAGCGTTTGTAAAAATAGATAAAACGCAAGAAAAGTTAAGCAAAGAAAAGGAATCATTTTTAACGAGTATAAAAGAAGGATTCCGTTATGTACGAAAAGCACCTGTTTTATTAGCATTCATATTAAAAACTTTATTTTTAAACTTGTTTTTTACAGGCCCACTAGTAGTCGGATTACCGATATTCGTGAAAAACATATTAGGTGGAGACACACTTCATTATAGTTTATTAGAGGCTTTTTTAGCGGGAGGAATGTTAATTGGATCGGTAGCTTTAGGCTTGTTAAATATTACGAAACACCGAGGTATGATTAGCATATACGCTCAACTCGTCACATCAGTCTCATTTTTATTACTCAGTTTCACACTTAGTATTACCCAAAGTATCGCCGCAATTATAGTGCTGGGCATAGCAATGACTGTTTCCAACATTTGTGCTGTCTCTGTGATTCAAAATGAAGCAGACAGTAACATGATAGGCAGAGTAATGAGTATTCAAACAATTTCATCGATGGGACTTACACCAATTTCGTTTGGATTAACGTCATTGTTTCTCTCTTTTCATATCAGTATAAATTGGATTATGATGACAGGGGCAATATTGCTGTTATTGTTCACTTTATTTTTATTGCTTAGAGTGCCTACACTAAGGCAGGTAAATTAAAATCACGGAAATAAATCGATTCGGTATCTTCAAAATGATACCGAATCGATTTTGTTTATATTTGTAAAGTTCATCTCGATTGCCTCCTTTTTTTAAAATCAAACTAGCACTTGATCAACCTATGCAGAAGCCCATCAATTATTTGGATTTAGGTGGAGAATCCTACTAATCCTAATAATTTTCATGCATTAACGCGATAAACTTCCCATTCTGATCATTAATAATAAATTTCCAATTATTATTTAAAATTGGAAATTTATTGATTTTAATAGTTTAATAGGATAATATTAATAATAATAAATGTCTGAAAATTAAATTTATAAATAGAGGATGAGTGATATGACAATCCAGTTGGTTGATGCATCCATTACATTCGATGGGGTAGAAAAGGTCGAGGCACTAAAAAATATCTCGTTGACGATAGAAAAGGGCGAATGTCTTGCAATATTAGGTCCCTCAGGTTCAGGAAAAACCACCTTGTTAAATGTAATTGGTGGCATGCTTCTTCTTACTAATGGAGAAATTTTAGTTGATGGACAAGCACTTCAACAGCTAACAAATAGTGAATTACAGACCTTTAGAAGAACAAAAATTGGATATATTTTTCAAGACTATCGTTTGTTTGATCAATTCACGGTGCTAGAAAATGTAATGCTACCACAGTGGCCATATCAAGCGAAAGCAACGATTGAAAAAAAGGCTCAAACATTACTGACAGAACTGCAAATCAGCCATCGTGAAAAAGCATTTCCATCTGCGCTTTCAGGTGGTGAAAAGCAACGTGTCGCAATAGCTAGAGCCATGCTACATCAACCAGATATTTTATTATGTGACGAACCGACAGGAAACTTAGATGCAGATAATCGCAATAATGTAATGGAGATTTTAGAAGCGCTTCGTGAGCAAGGAATCACGATTATTGTGGTGACACATGACCAAGAAGTAGCCAAAAGAGGCACAAAGGAATTATTTATTCGTGATGGAGAGCTAGTATTGCCTAATGCAAAGGTAAATTAAAGAATGGAATTGAAAAGAGGTGAATACTATGTTAAAAAAATTATTTGCTACTGCACTTACTCTTTTTCTATTGGTGGGTTTTGCAGGAGGAGTCAGCGCAGCAGCATATATTAGTCCATCTAGTCAGGATATTTATGGAGCATCGGCAAATGCATATTGGTCCTTTACTTGGTCCAATGGATCAACTCCTAGACATATTTCGTTCCGCCCTACTTCTGGGTTAAGCTATTACTCAATAAACGATCAAACTGATCTGTCTTACATGTCATATAATTATCGATATACAAGTAACAACGCGTCTAAGCTGTACTATCCATCAATAATAGTATCAGACTATTACGATGGAAGCATTGTAGGTACAGATACTGCTACGGTACACAAACGATTGAGTAATTAGTTTTGTAAGGGTGACCTAAAAGGTCGTCCTTCACAAAAACTTTAGGAGTGGATATGATGCACCGGTTAACCTTACTTCAACTACGCCGCAACAAATGGAAGCATTTTTTCTTTTTCCTTGCGATGCTACTTGTTTTTGTAACTGTCCCTCTTGCATTGAATTCCTTACAAGGTGCACACAAGCAAGTGGAATCAGATATTACTTACTATGCTAGAGGTAGCTACGATTTACTTGTTCGACCAACCGATACAAAACATCCATTGGAAGAAAAGTTAGGTATGGTACCAGAAAACTATATAGGTTTTGGCAAAGGGGGTATCTCCATTGATACATGGGAAACGATTAAGGATCGAGAAGATATTGAAATCGCTGCTCCAGTAGCCTCACTTGGCTATTTTTCCGGTGTCAAATCAACCTTTGCTATTTACCCGCCTAAACAAGATTATCTCCGCTACATAATGGAGTTTGCAACGACTGATGGTGTTAATACGTATCATATGGAACCAAATTATATGTGCGCCTTACTGAAATATGAGACAGAGCATACGACATATGAAGATATATTTAATCATAGTGATTTATTGAATAGTTGTAAAGGAATTCCGACTTTCCCTATGCCTGCAACCTATCATTTAGTTGTTGGAATTGACCCCATAGAAGAAGAAAAACTAACTAATACATCATTCTCTAGTATTGATCCTAATGCTGCATTAACAGGTGCTGGAGCAATGTATGCCGCTGATTACCCAAACGCAAAACTCCTTCCTGTAATGGAAGTTATTGATGGTAATGCTTCTTTAAAAGCAAATCTATCTATTAGCACACTAAACTTAACCACTGATGATATTACACGCTTTAGGAACGAATTAGGTTTAGTCAATCCTTCTGAATCAGAAGACCCTTTTTTACCAACTAGTTTTTATCAAAGATGGAGTACCCCAGAATATAATGATCTAGTTGAAGTTATATTATCACTAGAAGCCCAAGAACAACAAGATTACGACCTTGATTTATCTTCTGAAGTCAATGCATTTGATCAAAATGAAGATGGAATATACTTCACAGAAGATGAAACACTGGACCTAATCTCTAACCACACGGACCTTTTTAGCCAAGGGTATTTCATCGAGCGGAATATGAATGTTTCAACTGTATATTATCAAGCTAGCCAACTTCAATACAATGTAAATGAAGGGAATTTATCCGTCAATATATTGGACAATAGAAATGGGATACCAACATATCGGGAATTGATAAAACACGGAAATACAATGGCAGAGGTATTTGAAGAAGATAATGCATTAAATCCTGAAGATATTGCCTTTATCCCTGACCCTGTCGATAAGGTAGAGATGGGAGAAAAAGAAGCACAATTAGCTGCAAGTCCTTTAGGTATTTATCAATTTGCACCTGCAAGATATATCGGAGATGGAAAAGATAAGCCGATTGAATTAGAGCCTACTATGACTCCTGGAAGCTATGTTACGCCTTCTGCTAAAGGTCTAACCAATATGGAAGCAGCAGTTGCCATGAAGGGCGATGAACCGATTGACGCCATTCGAGTAAAAGTGGCAGAAATTGAGAATTACACCGAGGAAGCAGCTCGAAAAATCGAAACGATTGCTGAAGATATAAGAGACATGGGCTTAGATGTTACGATTGTAGCAGGTGCTTCTTCGCAAATGGTAGAGGTGGATGTAGAAGGTATCGGACTTGTCGAGGAATCTTGGACAACACTGGGTGCTGCTGGAACGATTGTTAGCGAGTGGAGTATCACGAATCTTGTCTTAGCAATTCTTTTTATTTTCGTAGGTTGTGCTTATATTCTTAATCGCTTTGTCTTCTGGCGTATCACAAAAGAAAGGGACACATTATTACTTTCTCAACTTGGCTGGACCAATCAACACATTAAAACATTATGGAGTAATGA
Source organism: Radiobacillus sp. PE A8.2 (assembly GCF_045635475.1). Taxonomy (NCBI): domain Bacteria; kingdom Bacillati; phylum Bacillota; class Bacilli; order Caryophanales; family Bacillaceae; genus Radiobacillus; species Radiobacillus sp. PE A8.2. The sequence continues at coordinate 121,801 of NZ_JBJGXI010000006.1, forward strand.
AATCTTAAGTATTCTATGTGGATCTGCCATTATAGCTATCCCTTTCTTAGCTGGTTTATATCAGTTAGGAGATATAACATCCACTATATACCTTTATCAAATTGGGATTGTGCTAGCAACTGCAATATTTGTTTGGATTTTTGTTCGTAATGCAGTACCTCGGATGATAAGCCAAGAGGATACTAAAAACAAAGCGATGAAGCAAGCGAAACAAATCAAGCGAAAAACGCTAGTTAGTAAAAATATAAGCTATTATTGGCGCTATATTGTCTCCGCGTTCATCCAATTGTTACTTGTTAGTGCATTAGCAACTTTTGTCTATCTTGCGATTACCGAAACAGTTGAACAAACAAACACAACTGTGTTAGGGCAATACATTAACGTACAAGTTAATCATTGGCACCTTATCCTTGTCGTTTCCGCTTATATATTAGCGTGTATTACTTTAATTGAGGCCTTCATGTCAATAATAAAGACAAGAGAAACAGAAATAAAACAATTTTTATCTATCGGCTGGCGAAAGAAAGATATTTTCAGTCTATACATGAAAGAAATTATTCTGTGGACAGGATTTGCATTGTTCGTTGGAAACATCTTAAGTATCTTACTGTTTATAGTTCTCTATTCGATAAACGTAACCATTTTCATTGTAGCCGCGTTATCGTTTATTAGTTTATACGTATTCATTATTTTGCTAGCAATGATAATGGTATGGCGTTATATAAGTAACCCATTAAAAAAATAAATAAAAAACCAAGCAAGAAGCGACATAAACACCGCTCTTTGCTTGGTTTTTTAATCATAACTAATAGTAGGTTATGTGAATTACTAACGAGGAATGTTTGTTAAATCGGTTCCATTAGATATGTTAACGGCTACAAATATTTTTCCGCTTTCTTCGTATTAGCAAAATGGATCTTCGCATACTTATACAATTCAGCACTACCGCCACGTTTTAAAATAGAACCGGCTACTTGATCAACTTTTGCAGATGCTCCCTTTGGTATAGTCATTCCTGCAAGCTCTGACAATTTATCCATCTCTTTTACAAAGCTAGCGCGTGCAATGATCGAGCCTGCTGCAACAGCAATCGAATAGCTTTCTGCTTTCGTCATAAAGTAGACATGATCCTGTAGCTCTAATGCTTCGGATTGTAAATGCTTTTGATATACGCCTGGCTCTGAAAACTGGTCAATCAAAATACCGTCGGGCTGCACAGGGTTTATTTTTCCAAGTAGCTTCGAAATCGCATGGTGATGAAGGATCGTTTTCATTTTTCCTTGTGACCACCCCTTCGCTTGGATCTTGTTATATTTTTCATTATGTAAAATAACTAACGAATACGGAATTTTCATGCTCACTAGTTCTTTTGCAATGCTTTTTATCATATCGTCCGTGAGGTGTTTGGAGTCTTTTACACCAATTTCCTTTAATAACGGGATTTGTTCGGCTGTCACATAGGCAGCTGCGACTGTAATTGGTCCAAAAAAATCGCCTGTGCCTGCTTCATCTGAGCCAATATGGGAACTAGTAAAAAGTGAATTTGGTGGTGCAAACGCATGCCCTTTTGCCGAACGACTCTTGCTTTTAGCAGCAGCTTCAGCAGTTCCCCACTTGTTGGCATCCGCTTCCGGTGCTTTTCCTTGAAATAATACTTTACCAGAGCGATAAGCGGTAATCGAGCTATTACTAGTTTTCGCAGAAAAAACAGCACCAGGAGGGGCGGTTTTTAACGCTGAAGCGTAATAAAGCTTTAATTCTTCTATTTTTTGTTGTGATAAGTTAAGCACAATTTGCGGCATACTATCTCTCCAATCCTAACATACCTTTCATAAGCTTAAGATATCATATCACAGAATAGTTTCCTAATTTATGAACTCATGTTAATATTAAGTTTAGGATTTAATAGAAACTAGGGGGTATCTCCGTGTCCCATTCTGACAAAACACGCACAACCGTTGATATATATGGAAAATCTTACACGATCATAGGACAGGAGCCTGCACATCACGTTCGAATGGTCGCGAGCCTTGTTGATCAAAAAATGAGAGAAATCTATGATGCTAATCAAAAACTAGACACGAATAAATTAGCTGTATTAACAGCGGTAAATACAATGAATGATTATTTAAAATTGAAAGAAGAATACATAGAATTACTAGACCTATATGAAAAGAAAGAGGACGTAAAAAAATGATTGATTTAATACTAATAATAGTACTAGTACTTGGGGTTTTGATTGGACTAAAAAGGGGATTTATTTTACAAGTATTTCACCTGATTGGTTTTATTGTTGCATTTATCGTGGCAGCAATCTTTTTCGATGATATTGCTAAGCAATTGGACTTATGGATACCTTATCCAGAATTACCGGCAGATGCAACGTGGGCTGTTTTTGTTGATACACTTCCATTAGAAGCTGCGTTTTATAATGCAATTGCTTTTGCTGCTTTATTTTTCGTTACAAAAGTCGTGTTACAAATTATTGCCTCGATGCTTGATTTTGTAGCAGATTTACCGATTTTAAACCTACTAAATTCATGGCTTGGCGCAATTTTAGGGTTCGTTGAAATTTATTTATTAGCCTTTGTGTTTCTTTATATCGCTGCACTTTTACCAGTTGCCTTCGTACAATCGCTTATTGAGCAATCATCTATCGCAGCATTTATGATAGACAACACGCCGATTATATCGAAGCAAATAAGTAATTATTGGTTCTAACATACTATAAGACTAGTAACATTCGTATATTCAGGGTGAACCCCCTGCAACACTAAAACCCTTGACATCTTCACATGCAAGGGTTTTTAACCGCTATTCGTGGGTATCATTTTCTAGTTTTAACAAAAAGTAAATATTATGTAACACGGATTGATTTATTATAGCAAGTTGTAACTTTTATTGTGAGAGTTGATTCTATTCGTAACGTTAAGGGTGGTACAGTATGACTGTAGATAAAAAAGATGTTGTGAAATTATTAGAGACGATTGCTGTTTATTTAGAGTTGAAGGGTGAAAATTCATTTAAAATCTCCGCATATCGAAAAGCTGCACAAGCACTGGAGACGGACGACCGTTCGCTGGCAGAAATCGATGATTTCACCAAGTTGAATGGGATTGGTAAAGGAACAGCTGCAGTAATTGATGAATATATTGAAGATGGCGAATCTGATGCACTAGAGCAGTTAAAAGAAGAGGTGCCGAGTGGTCTAATTCCTTTATTACAAGTGCAAGGCTTAGGTGGCAAAAAATTGTCCAAGCTGTATCAGCAATTAGGTGTGATTGACGCATCTTCCTTAAAAGCAGCAATCGATCGAGGAGATGTGGAACAATTGAGCGGATTTGGAAAAAAATCTGCAGAGAAGATTTTAAAAGCACTCGAAGATGTAACGAGTCGTCCCGAGCGCTTACCAATTGCTTTTATGATGCCAATTGTTGAGAAATTAGAGCGCTATTTACAAACAGTAGACGATATAACCAATTTTTCAAGAGCTGGTAGTATAAGACGCATGAGCGAAACGGTCAAAGATTTAGATTTTATTATCGCCACGGAAAAACCACAGCATATAAAAGAAGCATTATTATCAATTGATAATATCAAAGAAACGATCGCTGCCGGAGATACGAAGGTTTCCGTTGTATTGGAAGAAGGCTATGATGTTAGTGTGGATTTCCGGATTGTTGAGCCGGAAGAATTTGCATCAACATTGCACCATTTTACGGGTTCAAAGGACCATAACGTGGCGATGCGACAGCTTGCCAAAGCACAAGGTCTAAAAATAAGTGAATATGGTGTGGAAAATAATGAAACGGGAGATATAACTACCTTTGATAATGAGGAAGCTTTTTTTGCCCATTTCGGCTTAACATTTATCCCGCCGGAGGTTAGAGAGAATCAAGGAGAAATCGATGCTTTCCGTAGCTCGGTAGAACTGGTAACTTCTGCTGATATTCGTGGTGATCTGCACATGCACACAACGTGGAGTGATGGTGCGCAATCGGTGGAAGAAATGGTTTTAGCAGCAATAGACAAAGGTTATGACTATATTGCGATTACCGATCACTCGAAGTTCTTGCGTGTGGCAAATGGCTTGAACGAAGATAGAATAAGTCAACAACGAGAAGAAATTGATCGTTTAAATGAAAAATATAACATTCATATTTTTTCTGGTATCGAGATGGATATTTTACCAGATGGTAGTCTAGACTTTGAGGATACATTTTTAAAAGAAATGGATTATGTCATTGGTGCGATTCATTCCAGCTTTAATCAATCACAAGAGCAAATTATGAATCGTTTGTTTGCTGCGCTCGACAATCCATACGTTAACGTAATCGCACATCCGACTGGTCGTTTAATAGGGCGCCGTGATGGCTATAACGTTGATGTTGAGGCATTAATAGAAAGAGCGAAAGAAACGAACACCGTGCTTGAATTAAATGCAAATCCGAATCGATTTGATTTATCATGGAAATGGCTTAAACATGCACAAGAACTTGGGGTTAAGATCGCGGTTAACACTGATGCCCATAATTATCGAAGCTTAGATTTTATGAACGCAGGTGTCGGAGTAGCGAGAAAAGGTTGGCTAAGACCGAGCTCTGTTATTAATACTTGGACGAAGGAACAGCTACAGGAATTATTTAAGAAATAACAGAACAGAGACAAAAGGAGCAATCCTCATGAATAGACGAATATTTAAAGTACTAGAATTTAATAAAATTATCGACAGATTATCATCTCAAGCAGCTTCATCGCTCGGTAAGGAAAAGGCAGCAACGTTAATGCCATCAACGAACCTGGAGGAAGTAATTAATTGGCAGCAGGAAACCGATCAGGCTGCACAGGTGCTGCGTTTAAAAGGAAATGTACCACTTGGTGGGATTTTCAATATTAAACCGAGTATAAAGCGGACAGTTATTGGTGGTACGTTAAATCCACAAGAGTGCTTGGATGTGGCGAGTACGATTTATGGTGGCAAACAAATCAAGCTGTTTATCGATAATATAGAAGAGCCAGAAATGCCGATAATAAGAGAATTGACCGAGCTGATCGTTCCATTAAATGAACTAGAAAGAAAAATTAAAAGCTGTATTGATGATCATGGCCATGTGATGGACGGTGCATCTGATAAGCTACGGACGATTCGTACGAAAATACGGACAAATGAAAGTCGTGTCCGAGACAAGCTTGATTCTTTAACCAAAACGAAAAGTAAAATGCTTTCTGATGCGATTGTGACAATCCGTAATGATCGTTATGTGTTGCCGGTTAAACAAGAATACCGGGGTGCGATTGGTGGTATTGTTCATGATCAGTCGGCTTCAGGGGTAACACTTTTTATTGAACCACAGGCAGTTGTTGATCTGAACAATCAGCTCCAAGAAGCTCGTGTTCAGGAGCGAAATGAAATAGAGCGGATTTTGCGAGACGTATCACAAGCAATTGCTGCTGATGAAGCGTTTCTATATCAAAACGTAGAAGCGTTGGCACAAATTGATTTTATTTTTGCACGAGCTAAACTAGGACAATTAATGAAGGCTGCTATGCCAACGATGAACGATCAAGGGATCATCCGTATGAAACAAGCACGCCATCCACTTATTGATGGTGAAGAGGTTGTTCCTAATGATGTAGAAATTGGACAGTCATTTACTTCGATTGTCATTACTGGACCAAATACGGGGGGAAAGACGGTCACCTTGAAAATGGTTGGTCTTTGTACGTTAATGGCACAATCGGGCTTGCAAATACCGGCACTCGATGGCTGTGAAATGGCAGTTTTTAATGACGTGTTTGCTGACATTGGTGATGAACAGTCGATAGAACAGAGTCTTAGTACATTTTCATCTCATATGACGAATATTGTGGATATCTTAAAACATGTAGACGAACAAACCCTCGTCTTATTTGATGAGCTTGGTGCAGGGACAGATCCGCAAGAGGGTGCTGCACTTGCCATGGCCATTTTAGACGAAGTGGTTCACCGCGGCGCAAGAACAATTGCCACAACCCATTATCCTGAATTAAAAGCATACGGCTATAACCGAGAAGGTGTTATTAATGCCTCTGTTGAGTTTGACGTGCAGACATTAAGGCCAACATACAGGTTATTGATAGGTGTTCCAGGCCGAAGTAATGCCTTTGAAATTGCTAGTAGATTAGGACTAGAAGAACCGATTATAACGACCGCTAAAAGTCATATAGGAACAGATTCTAAAAGTGTAGAAAATATGATTGCATCTTTAGAAGATTCCAGACGAGCAGCGGAGAGAGATTATGATGAAGCAGCCCAAGTATTAGCAGAAGCTGAGGATCTTAAGCGCGACATAGAAAATCAATGGTCAGAATTTGAGAGCAAGCGCGAGGAAATGTATAAAAAAGCAGAACAGAAAGCTGAAAAAGCAGTGCTGAAGGCTAGAGAAGAAGCAGAATTGATCATCTCCGAGCTTAAAACAATGAAAAATAGTGCTGCAATTAAAGAGCATGAATGGATTGAAGCGCGGAAAATGCTCGATGAAGCTACCCCTAACTTGTCGAACAAACAAGCAAAAGCACAGACAAGCAAAGTGAATGAAAGTCATTCTCTGCAGCCTGGTGATGAGGTTATGTTATTAAAGCTTAACCGCCAAGGAACAATCACTGAAAAAATTAGTGAAAAAGAATTTCAAGTGCAAGTTGGAATTATGAAAGTAAAAGTGAAACGAAATGAGCTGCAATTCGTAAAGAGAGAAGAGCCTTTAGTTCAGAGACCAATGGCTACTGTCAAAGGTGCTGGTTATCACGTTAAACCGGAGTTGGATTTAAGAGGAGAACGATTCGATGAAGCGCTCCACCGATTGGAAAAATATGTGGATGATGCTTTATTGGCTGGCTATCCACGCGTGTCGATCATTCATGGTAAAGGCACAGGAGCTCTAAGAACAGGTGTACAAGAATTTGCGAAAAGACATTCGAAAGTAAGTTCGTATCGTGCAGGTGAAATGAATGAAGGTGGCAGCGGTGTTACGGTGCTAGAATTTTAATTGATTCTAGCCGAAGCCATTTGAATTGGCTTCGGCTAGGTGTAAAACAATTCTGAAGGAGCTGGTAAGATGGATGGTTTTTGGGAAAACACATTTGTTGAAACTGCAGCAAGATATAGTGTAGCAGTTCTCTGTTTAATCGTTTTTCTGGCGTTGTTTGAAATCGTAACAAAGTATCGTAACTGGGAAGAAATTAAAAAAGGGAATTTTTCTGTTGCGATGGCCACAGGTGGGAAAATTTTCGGGATTGCCAACATTTTTCGCTATTCGATCGAACATAATGACACGCTTTTCGAAAGTATGCTTTGGGGCGCGTTCGGCTTTTTCTTACTTCTGACGGGCTATTTTATATTTGAATTTTTAACGCCTACATATAAAATTGACGAAGAAATTGAAAGAGATAATCGAGCAGTTGGGTTCATCTCGATGGTCATTTCCGTAGGTTTGTCGTATGTAATTGGGTCGAGCATTGGCTAGAAAAAGGAGATAGTGATGAAAACATTAGCAATCATATTAATTATTGTTTCTGTGATTTTTCTTATAATTGGAGTCAGTTACGTATTATAAACATATATATAAGCGGTGTAGGAGAGAAGTTTATTCTTCCAAATACACCGCTTTTCTTTGCTTTCTAAAATTAGGACAGGCAATTGTATTATTTAATATTTAAAAAAGTATGAAAAGTAGTTATAATAGACGTAATAAGTAAAAGGAGGTTGATGATTGTTATGGTTAACAAAGTTTGGCTTTCTAATTATCCAAGTGACATTCCGACGAGTTTGGAATATCAAGAACGCCCGCTTCATGCCTTCCTAGAAGATCAAGCAAAACAGAATCCAAAATTGAAAGCGCTTCATTTTATGGGTAAAGAACTAACCTACGAACAAGTATACGACCAAGTGTGCAGGTTGGCAGCATATCTACAGAAATTAGGTGTTGAAAAGGGTGATCGAGTTTCGATTATGCTTCCCAATTCACCGCAAGCAGTCATCGGTTATTATGCAGTATTGATGATTGGCGGCGTGGTCGTGCAAACTAACCCCTTGTATCAAGAAAGAGAGCTTTCGTATCAGTTAAAGGATTCAGGATCTAAAGCGATTATTTGTCTTGACTTATTATTACCTAAGGTGAAGAAAGTTGCTGAACATACCTCTCTAGATCACATCATTGTAACCAAAATAAAAGACTATCTTCCATTTCCCAAAAACGTTTTATATCCACTTGTGCAAAAAAAGCAAAAGCAACTGGTAGTTAAAGTGGAAGCATCTGAGCATACACATGTATGGCAAAAAATTATCGAAGGTGGGCAACGTGAAATTGAAGTTCCACAAATTAACCCGAAAGAAGATCTTGCGTTATTACAATATACAGGGGGCACTACCGGACTACCCAAGGGAGTAATGCTTACTCATTTTAATTTAGTATCGAATGTTGAAATGTGTAAATTATGGCTACACAAGCCGAAAGAAGAACAAGAAATTGTGCTTGGTGTTTTGCCGTTTTTTCATGTGTATGGCATGACAACCGTGATGAATTACGCAGTTTTAACTGGGTCTAAAGTGATCTTATTGCCGAAATTTGAAGTGGAAGACGTGTTAAAAACAATTGATAAACAACGACCAACTGTATTTCCTGGAGCACCTACGATTTATATTGGCATATTAAATAATCCCAAGTTACATGAATATGATTTATCTTCCGTAGAAGCGTGTATTAGTGGTTCAGCTCCATTACCGTTAGAAGTGCAAACCAAGTTTCAAAAGATAACATCTGGTCGTTTGATTGAAGGTTATGGTTTAACAGAGTCTTCACCTGTTACACATGCTAACTTTTTTGCAGAAGGATTAGTAGAAGGTGGAATCGGTGTACCATGGCCAGACACGGATGCTAAAATTGTTCGAATGGATACGATGGAAGAAGCAGAAGTCGGCGAAATTGGAGAAATTGCAGTTAAAGGACCACAAGTGATGAAAGGTTACTGGAATCAACCGGAAGAGACCGATCTTGTTTTAAGAGACGGCTGGCTATACACTGGTGATATGGGCTATATGGATGAATACGGTTGTTTCTATGTGAAAGATCGGAAAAAAGATATGATTATTGCTGGTGGGTATAACATTTATCCAAGAGAAGTGGAAGAAGTGTTATATGAACATCATGCGGTCCAAGAAGCTGTTGTAGCTGGAATACCGGATCCTTATCGAGGTGAGACGGTTAAGGCATATGTCGTGTTGAAAGCAGATGCCACTTTATCGGAGGAAGAACTAGATGCTTATTGCCGTAGCCAAATAGCTGCTTATAAAGTTCCGCGCATCTATGAGTTTAGAAATGAATTACCAAAAACAGCTGTTGGTAAAATACTGCGCAGACAATTAATAGAAGAAGAAAAAGCGAATTTCGCTCGTGAAGATCAAACCGTATAATCCTTGATCTCGTCATTGACAAATAAGGATTCTGCAAGTAAACTAATTTATGAATGATTATTCATTCATAAATTAGTAAAATGAGGGATCAACATGAAGCAAACCAAACCGAAATTCAAACAAATAATTGATGCTGCTGTAGACGTCATAGCAGAGAATGGATATCATGCATCACAAGTATCAAAAATAGCAAAGCATGCAGGTGTAGCAGATGGAACGATTTATCTTTATTTTAAAAATAAAGAAGACATTCTCGTTTCCATGTTCCGAGAGAAAATGGGGCAATTCATTGAAAAGATAGAACAGGAAATTGCCGAACAAACAGATGCAAATGGGAAGCTGCTCGCATTAATTCGTGCGCATTTCACGCAATTGTCCCAGGATCATGCCTTGGCAATCGTCACCCAGTTAGAGCTTAGACAATCGAATCGTGAGCTAAGATTGCATATAAACGAAGTGTTAAAAGGATATTTACACTTGATCGATCAAATTGTTGAAGATGGAATTAAAGAAGGAACGTATCGCTCTAATATATCCATTCGTTTAGTTCGCCACATGATCTTCGGCACATTAGATGAAACAGTGACAAACTGGGTTATGAAAGACCAAAAATATAATTTATTAGATCAAGTAGATGAAGTGCACGAGTTAATCGTTCACGGCTTGTCAAAACGCTAGGAGGGAAGAAAACATGAATATATATGTATTAATGAAAAGTACCTTTGACACAGAAGAAAAAATCTTTGTTACGGATGGTCACATTGATGACGATGGTGTAGAACGAATCATTAATCCATATGATGAATATGCGATTGAAGAAGCGATTGTTTTACGAGATCAGCATGGCGGCAGTGTAACGGTTGTTACAGTAGGTGATGATGAATCAGAGAAACAATTACGAACCGCACTAGCTATGGGCGCTGATCAAGCTGTGCTGATTAACACTGAGGAAGATGACATTAAGGTAGTTGATCCTTCTATGACAGTTGAATTGTTAACGGCATATTTAAAGGATCAGGAAGTCGATATAATTTTAGCTGGAAATGTTGCAATTGATGGTGCAAGTGGTCAGGTGGGACCGAGGCTCGCTGACCGCTTAGATATAGCGTGTGTGACGACGATTACAAAGATAGCAATTGATGGAGATCGTGCTGAAATTGAACGAGATGTTGAAGGCGATACGGAAATTGTAGAAGCAAGCTTACCTTTGTTAGTAACGTGTCAACAAGGATTAAATGAGCCGAGATATCCTTCGTTACCGGGGATTATGAAGGCAAAGAAAAAGCCGTTAGAGAAACTTGATTTAGATGATTTAGAGCTTGATGAAGATGATATCACAGCTAAGACGAAAACGTTGGAAGTATTCTTACCACCGGAACGCCAAGCGGGTAAAGTGCTTGAGGGAGAAATTAATGATCAAGTAATAGAGCTTGTAAACTTACTGAAAAGTGAAGCGAAAGTACTGTAAGAGAAAGGGGATGCCTTTTAAATGACGAATAAAGTACTTGTCATAGGAGAAGCGAAAGAAAATCGGTTGCGAAATGTAACTTTCGAGGCAATTGCTGCAGCTAAAGTGCTTGATGAAAATGCAGAAGTAGTTGGGGTGCTTTGTGGGGATACGGACTTGGAGGCATGCGCTACGGAAATGGTTCAATATGGAGCAGATCGTGTCAAAGTAATTTACAATGAAATTTTGAAAACGTATACATCTGGTGCGTATGCACAAGCATTGTTGCCTGTGATTAAAGACGAAGCTCCGACTGCAATTTTAATGGGGCACACAGCGATTGGTAAAGAGTTAACGCCTAAATTAGCAAGCAGGCTAAATGTTGGCTTAGTTTCAGATGTGACAGAGCTGGAAAAAGTAGGTGACCAAGTCGTCTTCACGAGACCTATCTATTCGGGCAAAGCATTTGAACGTAAGGTTGTTATAGAAGGAACCGCGTTCGCAACAATCCGTCCAAATAATATCGCACCATTAGAGCGGGATGAAGCTAGAAGTGGAGAGGTCTCCACAATTAATGCAGACATTAACGATTTGTCCGTAATTGTTAAGGAAATAATCAATAAAACAGCAACAGGAGGAGATTTATCAGAAGCTCGAGTCGTTGTTGCTGGCGGGCGTGGTGTGAAAAGTAAAGAAGGTTTCGACCCGCTATATGAACTGGCTGATGTTCTAGGTGGAGTGGTTGGTGCGTCTAGGGGAGCCTGTGATGCAGATTATTGTGACTACTCCTTGCAAATAGGGCAAACAGGGAAGGTTGTAACACCGGATTTGTATATCGCTTGTGGTATATCTGGTGCAATTCAGCATTTAGCAGGAATGTCGAATTCAAAAGTAATTGTCGCGATTAACAAAGATCCGGAAGCAAGTATTTTTAATATTGCAGATTACGGCATCGTTGGTGATCTGTTCGAAATAATACCAAAACTCACCGAAGCGTTTAAAGAGTTAAAAGTACATTCTTAAGTAGCAAGTGGCAGGCAGTAGCAGAATTTTCTGCTGCTGTTTTTGTTTTTTAGGAATACTTTTTGCGTAAGGCTCTTTTTGTAAACTTAGTTGCTATTCGTCATTGACGGACACGTCGAAGTTGTTCTTGCTTTTCACTCAAGCTGTTCTTTCAGCGGGGAAAGTCATCACCGGTCTATGATTAATGCAAACAAGCAGGCTAGCAATGTTCCCGAACACAGGAGCGCTTATTTTACCAGTGACAGGATTTGCAGAATTGATAAGCTAAAAAGCTTTTAGCGGTCACAGGGGACCTTATTTCACTTGAAATACAAGTTTTGATAATTTGGCGGACACCAGAGCCCTTATTAACCAATAACAGTCTACTACCGCAAGGATTATATTGAAATAAGCGCGCTGTTGGCCACACAATTCTTATTAGGTACTTTTTGTCACAAATAAGGGTCGTGGTGGCCGTCGAGTAGTAGCTCAGCAATTCTTTCCTAAGCGTGATCTCCACAGCGGCGTTTTAGCACAGTGCCGCGCGCATTAAGCACTACGTCGAATACTATATTTCTCCTGCAATACCAACAATCTTCTAGAAATCAGCATGTAGAAAAATAACTAAAAAATAGGCCACGTGCAGCTCCGTCTCATAGGCTTCTGTTCATTAAATTGCTTTGGAATTATATTATTTTTAAAGGGAAAAGTAAAAAAGAAGCAAACTATTACCATTATCATGAATAGGATGATATACTCGAACGTGAAATGAGTAATGTTTACAAGGAGGATGAAAATAATGGCAATTGTAAAAGCTACGGATCAAAGCTTTAATACAGAAACTAGCGAAGGTGTAGTGTTAGCTGATTTTTGGGCTCCATGGTGTGGGCCTTGTAAAATGATCGCACCGGTACTAGAAGAAATAGACAGCGAAATGAGCGATCAAGTTAAGATCGTCAAACTAGATGTAGATGAAAACCAAGAAACAGCTGGTAAATTCGGTGTCATGAGTATTCCAACACTTCTTTTATTCAAAGATGGAGAAGTAGTTGACCAAGTTGTTGGCTTCCAACCAAAAGAAGCATTAGTAGAATTAATTAGCAAACACGCATAAGCTTCTGCAGACTTTTTGAATAATCCCTTGTTACGGATGTAGCAGGGGATTATTTTTGATATAATAAGCTACACATTGTATAGGGGAGGTTATAAACATGAACAATCAAATAAAAGAAAAACTAGCCGTGCTCCCCGCTCAACCTGGTTGCTATCTTATGAAAGATAAACATAATACCGTCATTTATGTAGGAAAATCAAAACTATTGAAAAACCGTGTGCGATCATACTTCACTGGAGCCAATGACCAAAAAACACAGCGGCTTGTGCAAGAGATTGTAGATTTTGAATATATTGTCACATCATCTGAGATTGAAGCACTTATACTAGAAATGAATTTAATTAAAAAATACGATCCGAAGTACAATGTACTATTAAAGGATGACAAATCCTATCCGTATTTAAAAATTACGGCAGAAGAGCATCCTCGTCTCATCGTGACACGTAAAGTTAAAAAGGATAAGGGAAAATATTTCGGCCCATATCCCAATGTGATCGCTGCTCGCGAAACAAAAAAATTACTAGACAGACTATATCCACTGCGAAAATGTAATCAGATGCCAGACCGTGTTTGCCTATATTACCATATGCATCAGTGTCTTGGACCTTGTGTGTATCCAGTTTCCAAAGAAACGAACAAGAAAATCGTGCAAAGTATTACATCGTTTCTTGGTGGAGGACATAAGCAAATTAAAAATGATTTGAAGCAAAAAATGCTTGATGCTTCCGAAGAACTCGATTTCGAGCGTGCAAAAGAATTGCGAGATCAAATTCAGCATATCGAATCGGTCATGGAGCAGCAGAAGATGACGCTGAAGGATCAGGTTGATCGTGATATTTTTGGCTACGCATACGATAAGGGTTGGATGTGTGTCCAAGTTTTTTTTGTTCGACAAGGAAAGCTAATCGAACGTGACGTATCGATTTTTCCGTTTTTTGATGATCCTGAGGAAACGTTCATGACCTTTATCGGACGATTCTACTTGCACCATAACCATCCGAAACCGAAACAAGTGCACGTTCCGGCACCGACAGATAATGAGTTGTTAAAGGAACTGTTAGAGGTTGACGTTCATATTCCTTATCGTGGTAGAAAAAAAGAATTAGTCGAACTTGCAGGTAAGAACGCTCAAATTGCATTGGAAGAAAAATTCTCTCTAATCGAACGCGATGAGGAACGAACAGTGAAAGCAGTAGAGCAACTGGGGGAAATATTAAACATTGAGATACCTCATCGAATTGAAGCGTTTGATAACTCAAACATTCAAGGAACAGATCCCGTGTCAGCAATGATCGTTTTTGTTGATGGACGTCCTTACAAAAAAGATTATCGTAAATATAAAATAAAAGATGTAAAAGGCCCGGATGATTACGAGACCATGAGAGAAGTTATCCGAAGAAGGTATACGCGTGTATTAAAAGAAAACTTGCCATTACCTGATTTGATCGTGATTGATGGAGGTAAGGGTCAAATGAATGCCGCTTTAGACGTGTTGGAAAATGAATTAGGTTTAGATGTGCCATTATGTGGACTTGCAAAAGATGACAAGCACCGGACTAGTGAATTGCTCTACGGCAGTCCACCACAAGTCGTGCAGTTAGATCGACAGTCACAACCGTTTTATTTGATTCAACGAATTCAAGATGAAGTGCACCGATTTGCGATCTCTTTTCACCGTCAATTACGCGGAAAAAGCGCATTTCGCTCTGAACTTGACCAAATACCCGGTGTTGGTGAAAAGCGGAGAAGGCAGCTATTAACCCATTTTAAATCGATAAGAGAAATAAAAAATGCGTCTGTGGAAGATATAAAAAAATTAGGAATACCAGCTCCGACTGCTACACTAATTTTAGAACACTTAAATACTCCACAAACGGATGAAAAAGCGTAAGCCTCTATATAATGAGGCTTACGCTTTTTTCTGAAGATAGGTAAAAGCTGTTATTGTGTAAAACGTAGTACTTATTGGGTGCTAACTAACTACCTCTATGGAAAAATTCGCGGGGAACGTCTCAGGCTCCTCCCTCGCAAAGGTCGCTCACTGCGTGGCTTCTACAGTTCTTTTCTCGCTATTGTGGAGTATTTTTCCGCAGCTTGGTAAGTGAGTGTGAGTTTGACGGCCACCAGTGCACTTATCTGTGGCAAAAGAAACATAATTAGAATTTTGCGGCCACTAGCGCGTTTATTAAAGGGAGATTGTTGCTTTGGTAGCCCGTTATTGCTAAATAAGAGCTGTGGTGACCGACAAACTATCAAAACTGGAATGAAAGGTGAAATAAGTGCTTATATGGCCGCTCAAATCAATTAGTCCCTAGCTTGGGTATAGTTTTCTATTATTCATTAAGTTGAGGAGAACAAACGTAGCTAAAAGAGCTCTTCTGTTCTTATCACATCGAATTAATAACTTGAAAAACTACCATTTGCTTTTTGCCTTTACGCTCATCTAAACATTCACAGGCTGTTTCATTTATTTGTTGGATTGCCTGCGCTAGAAAACCTGCCTCGAGTCGGTATTCTACTGGTAATTTTGCTTCTTCTCTCTGTGCAATGGGTTGACCGGTTAGTTCAAATACTAATTCGTTTCTTTTTTCTTTCTTTAACTCAAGGGTTCCCCATCCCATCTGAGCAAAAAAATCGACGACAGATTCTAGTGAATCTAAATGATAAGTTCTTGCTAGGTTTTTTCCCATTACATATAAGATATTTTTAGCATCTTTCCCAAGTAAATCAGGTAAGCAAACGTAGCGTAATAAATCATGGCCTGCCCCTGTAGTCTGTAACTGGTTGAGTTGTATCGGTTTTTCGTTTGGAGACATGTAATTCCTTCCTTTCTACCATAGCAATTACCCCCATATTCACGTGATGTATGGAGGATAATTGCTAGATGAAAGCATGATAACAAGCTTTCTATCCTATCAGTATTATCGCTTTAATCAGCTGCATTTGCAAGTTAAAGTATTGGTAAATATCGTCTAAAACCTACATATAAACAGTTCGGCTCTCTTGACGCTTATCGGCGTTAGAAGTACAATAAGTGTGTTATAAATATATACATGAATCTTACATTAAGATGCTCAATTACATATAAAATAAAGCGCTTTATTGTAGGGAATGTATATTCGTTTCTATCAGGTATATTAAATTTGCAAGAGGGGGGTACATATGTCAGAGAGACGGGAGTTTGCTTATCGTAGGTTACATTCATTTTTAGGGGTTTTTCCAATAGGGATCTTTTTAGTGCAGCATCTATTTATTAATCATTATGCTGTATATGGAGCGGAAAGCTTTAATAAGGCTGCACACTTCATTTATAATCTCCCATTTAGACCGTTGCTTGAACTATTCGTAATTTATATTCCGATTCTGTTTCATGCCATTTTAGGGGTATATATCGTGTTTGTTGCTAAGAACAATGCAAGACGTTATGGTTTTTTCCGTAACTGGATGTTTTATTTGCAACGTGTAACCGGTATCGTTACATTGATTTTCCTTATTTGGCACGTATGGGAAACACGAGTAGCCATCGGGCTTGGGAATGCGGAACTAGACTATAGTTTAATGGAGTCTATTTTGTCTAATCCATTTATGTTCTGGTTCTATATATTGGGGGTAATTTCTACAACATTCCACTTTGCTAATGGATTATGGAGTTTCCTCGTAACGTGGGGAATTACAGTTTCACCTCGTTCTCAACAAATAGCAACTTATGCGACTTTAGGTGTATTTGTTGTTGTAACATATCTTGGCGTAAGATCATTAATTGCTATTGCATATGGTGTTTAATTAGATCGAAAATAATAAATAGATACAGCTTAACTAAGGGAGTGAGCATAATACTATGAATAATCGCAATATCGTTATTGTCGGTGGTGGATTAGCTGGTCTCATGGCAACCATCAAAGCGGCAGAAGCAGGTGTTCACGTCGACCTATTGTCAATCGTGCCAGTAAAGCGTTCTCACTCTGTTTGTGCTCAAGGTGGAATTAACGGTGCAGTAAATACAAAGGGTGAAGGTGACTCTCCTTGGGAACACTTTGATGACACTGTTTATGGTGGCGATTTCCTTGCTAATCAACCACCAGTAAAAGCTATGTGTGACGCTGCACCTGGCATTATCCATATGCTGGACCGTATGGGTGTTATGTTTAACCGTACACCTGAAGGCTTATTAGATTTCCGTCGTTTCGGTGGAACACAGCACCACCGCACCGCTTATGCTGGTGCGACAACAGGCCAACAACTACTTTATGCTTTGGATGAACAAGTAAGACGCTTTGAAGTCGAGGGGCTTGTAACGAAATATGAAGGCTGGGAATTTATCTCTGCACTAATCGATGAAGAAGGTATTGGACGTGGTGTTATTGCACAGCATATCCAATCCCATGAATTACGAGCATTTAAAGCAGATGCAACCATCTTAGCTACAGGTGGTCCTGGTATTATTTTTGGTAAATCAACGAACTCGGTCATTAATACTGGATCTGCGGCGGCGGCATTGTATCGTCAAGGTGGCATTTATTCAAATGGGGAATTCATTCAAATTCACCCGACAGCGATTCCAGGTGATGACAAGCTCCGTTTAATGAGTGAATCTGCACGTGGTGAAGGTGGACGTGTTTGGACGTATAAAGACGGAGAGCCTTGGTACTTCCTTGAGGAAAAATATCCAGCTTACGGTAACCTAGTGCCCCGGGATATCGCTACAAGAGAGATCTTTGATGTGTGTGTTAATCAAAAGCTTGGTATTAATGGCGAAAACATGGTGTACTTAGACCTTTCTCATAAAGATTCGAAAGAGCTTGATGTTAAGCTTGGGGGTATCATTGAAATTTATGAAAAATTTGTAGGTGAAGATCCGCGTAAAGTTCCAATGAAGATATTCCCAGCTGTTCACTATTCTATGGGTGGTCTTTGGGTTGATTACAATCAAATGACAAATATCCCTGGAATCTTTGCGGCTGGTGAGTGTGATTACTCTCAACATGGTGGAAACCGTCTTGGAGCGAACTCGTTACTATCTTCCATCTTTGGAGGAATGGTTGCTGGTCCTAATGCGATTAAATATATTAATGGATTGGAAAAAACGGTTGATGATATTCCTTCTACATTCTTTGAAAGTAAGTTAAAAGAAGAAGAAGGTTACTTCGAACAGTTAATGGCAATGGATGGCGAAGAGAATGCCTACCAAATCCATAAAGAACTAGGCGAATGGATGACAGACAACGTAACAGTTGTTCGTGATAACGCGAAACTATTAAAAACGGATGAAAAGATTCAAGAATTACTAGACCGTTGGGAAAATATAAATATTAATGACACATCTCGTTGGAGTAACCAAGGGGTTATGTTCACGCGTCAATTGAAAAACATGTTACACCTTGCACGCGTGATTACACAAGGTGCTTATAACCGAAATGAAAGCCGTGGTGCCCATTATAAACCAGAATTCCCTGATCGAAATGATGAAGAATGGTTGAAAACAACGATGGCACGATTCAATGAGGAAACAAATGCACCAGAATTTAATTATGTGGATGTAGATGTATCACTAATTGAACCGAGAAAACGAGATTATAGTAAGAAGAAATAAGGGGGAATGGAAGGAATGGCAAATAAAACAGTAACGTTTATTATAACACGTCAAGATAGTCCGGACTCCTCTTCCTATAAGGAGACCTTTGAAATTCCTTATCGAGAAAATATGAATATTATCTCAGGACTAATGGAAATTCAAAGAAATCCGGTTAATGCAAAAGGGGAAAAAACAACACCAGTAAACTGGGAATCAAACTGTCTAGAAGAAGTTTGTGGTGCATGTTCGATGGTGATAAACGGAACGCCGCGCCAGTCTTGTTCAACATTAGTTGATAAATTAGAACAGCCAATTCGTTTAGAACCGATGGCAACTTTCCCGGTAATGCGTGATTTAGCGGTAGATCGTAGTCGTATGTTTGATTCACTGAAAAAAGTGAAGGCTTGGATTCCAATCGATGGCACATATGATCTTGGTCCTGGACCTCGTATGCCAGAGAAAAAGCGTCAATGGGCTTACGAGTTATCTAAATGTATGACTTGTGGTGTTTGTTTAGAGGCTTGCCCGAACGTAAACACGAATTCAGATTTCATTGGTCCAGCACCACTTTCACAAGTACGCTTGTTCAATGCACATCCCACAGGTGAGCTGAATAAAGGGGAACGTTTAGAAGCGTTAATGGAGGACGGTGGTCTTGCAGGCTGTGGTAACTCACAGAACTGTGTGCAAGTTTGTCCAAAAGGAATTCCATTAACAACGTCAATTGCAGCGCTAAACAGAGATACAAACATTCAATCATTTAAGAACTTCTTCGGAAGTGATCATGCATATTAAGTTTAAGAAGCAGCCCTGCCATTATGGTAGGGCTGCTTCTTTAGACAGCTTTATCTTTTTCCATTTCTTTTAATAACAAGTAAATCTGATGTAGTTCTTGCGGTGTTAATTCGTCATAGCGGTCCAATTGTTGTTTTATAAATGCAACAGTCGCATTGGTTTCTTTTGTATCTTTGACAAAAAACGTTGTAATCGAACCTGTTATCATTCCAATTAATCCGATACCTACAACCATAAGAATTACTGCGACAATTCTACCCACCGGTGTTTCTGGTGAAATATCTCCGTAACCTACAGTAGTTGTTGTAACTATTGACCACCAAACACCATCTGCTATTGAATTTATATTTGGTTCAAAGTAATTAACAATAACTGAGGAAAAAAATATAAATATAATAGCTAATCCAACCAATTTATCTAATCCATTTGTTCTAAGGATCCCAAGTAATTTTGGAGCGCGATTCTTAACTATTGCAATCAGTCTTATAATACGAAATAACCTTGCTATTCTAGCCGCTTGAAAAATGCTGTCTAGCGGAATAGCAGCAATAATATCAAATGGATTAGATTTAACATATTTCCACTTGTCCTTATAGATGAAAAGACGAACGACTACGTCTATGAAAAAAATGAACCATATGATTTTATCTAAAATAAGAATAACGTGATGATCCGACCAAAGAAAAGCAACGGAAATGCAAGCGAGTACTATTAAGATAATATCATAGATAAAAGTAAGCCTTTGTTTATTCATATTTGATCTCCTCGGAACAGAAACATCAAATCATTTTTAATGAATCCAATTACTGTTTTTGTCCATTATACGATAAGGGAACATGTTTGGCATCCGAGAATTATAGAAAGGGAACTTCCCCGTCTCGAAAATGCAAGAATAAAACAACGCAGGAAAGGTGCATATTAATTTTGGTATAAATTACGTGCTCTAACAGTCACCACACTCGAACATACAGAATAGTATATATCATATAAAATGAAGGGATTAATTTGGAACATATTAAATTCAATGTTCTTCCGATAATATACTCACAGTTTCGCTCTTCCTTTCATAATATAACTTGACTAAATAAATACCCTTCATGATGCGGCTCTTACGACAGCAAGGAGGGGTTAACACTTGAAAGATAATGACTACAAGCCGAAGCAACTATTAACAAAACGGGAAAAAGAAGTGTTTGAACTATTAGTACAGGACAAAACAACAAAAGAAATAGCCCAGGAATTGTTTATATCACAAAAGACCGTTCGGAACCATATTTCAAATGCTATGCAAAAGCTTGGCGTAAAGGGGCGTTCACAGGCTGTAGTAGAGCTCCTTCGTATGGGGGAATTAAAGCTCTAGTAAAAACCGACTTTCTTTTCGGGAAGTCGGTTTTTTGTATTTCTAGAAAATTATAAAATTAAACAACTGCGGATATCGTACTAAGTTATTTATCCACTTCCAGCTCCAGCGCTAAAGCTGTAGTGAGACAACACCTACCTCCGTACGATAAGTCAACATCGATTTGCTTACGCTCATCGTGTTTCCTTTATCTCCTGCTGCTAAGTCTAAACATCGCTAAACGGGCGCCCCAAGCTTTTGGTCATGCGTTTGGAAAAGCGAATCAATCAAATTATGTGCCAGTTTCAACCATTTCCTTTACAATTAGGTTAAGTAGTGTGAGATATAGATGTGTAGCGGAGGTAACGAATGATCCAGGAAATACTACAATCCAATCAATTTCTTTTTCTAATAGCTCTATTACTAATTATTAGTGTTCTAGTTACGAAATTCTCATCTCGACTTGGTGTGCCATCCCTAGTCCTGTTTATAGGTGTGGGCATGCTTGTTGGTAGTGATGGGTTAAATATTATCTATTTTGATAACGCAGAGCTTGCGCAATTGATAGGGGTATTTGCTTTAGTTGTGATTTTGTTTGAAGGTGGATTACAAACAAAATGGGACATTATTCGACCAGTGATTGCTCCTGCGGTCTCCATGGCAACAATCGGCGTGTTAATAACAACCGCAATCGTAGCACTTGGTGCGAAGTTTATTTTTAATATCTCATGGGTGGAATCACTGCTGATTGGTTCGATCGTTGGTTCAACGGATGCAGCTGCGGTATTCGCTGTATTAAAAGGTATGAATATTAATAAAAAGATCGAAGCCACTTTGGAGGCAGAGTCAGGTACCAATGATCCAATGGCTGTATTTTTAACCGTTTCTTTGATTCAGTTAATCACAATAAATAACGCCAATGTATGGGTATTAATTGGTTCGTTTTTTTGGCAAATGGGTATGGGTGTTATTTTAGGTTTAGTGATTGGTAAAATAGCAAGTCTGTCTATTAACAGGATCAATTTGGATTCGAGTGGTTTGTATCCATTATTTGCGCTTGGATTTGCATTTTTGTCTTACAGCATTAGTTCGCTAGCAAATGCCAGTGGGCTGCTAGCAGTTTATATAACTGCCATGGTAATTGGTAATTCAGATTTAATTTATCGACATTCTATTGTAAGATTTAACGAAGGCTTTGGCTGGATGATGCAAATTCTTATGTTTATTATATTGGGGCTATTTGTATTTCCAGGCGAGCTATTCACTGCAGAAATTATCTGGAAAGGGTTGTTGTTATCCGTCGTATTGATTTTCTTAGCACGGCCAATTGCCACTTTCGTTTCTTTGTTAAGTTTTAAGTTTAACGCGAAAGAAAAAGTGTTTCTTTCATGGGCGGGACTAAGGGGAGCAGTCCCAATCGTACTAGCAATATTTCCGCTTTTAGCGAAAATAGAAAATAGCCAGCTGTTTTTCAATGCTGTATTTTTCGTTGTTTTAACCTCAACATTATTGCAAGGAACAACGCTATCGTGGATGGCATCGAAATTTGGTCTAAGTGGAGTGCGCAAATCAAATCCGATTCATGCACTGGAATTAATTTCAATCGGCAAAACGAACGTAGAAATAGTAGAATATGAAGTAGCTGCTGAAAATGTGATCGTAGGTAAGCAGTTACAACATATTTCTTTACCCCATAAGACCTTAATTAATGCTATTATACGAAATGGAGATATTATTACTCCGCTTGGTAAAACAGTTGTCTTTGCAGGGGATACTTTATATATAATGGTTTCAAGACATAAAAAGGATGAACTTAAGCAAATGCTGCAGAAAAATACAGAAAAAATCAATAGAAATAGTGACGAGGAAAAGCATCAATTGGATTAACGATGTGTGTTCTTCTAGGAGGTAGCGGACATTGCAAGAAACAAGTACAGCTACAACAATTGCTGAAGTTGAAAAGCAGTTGAGATATATTTCAGGTATTATCAAACAAAGAGGTAGAGAGATTTTGGCTAATTATCCGATTACTCCTCCTCAATTTGTTGCGCTTCAGTGGTTGTCGGAAAAAGGAGATCTTACAATTGGTGAACTCTCTAATCATATTAATTTAGCTTTTAGTACGACTACAGATTTAGTTGATCGTATGGAAAAAAACGTATTAGTAGAAAGAACACGTGATGTAAAAGATCGTCGTGTTGTTCGTATTCATTTGCTAGACAAAGGAAAACAAATTATTGAAGAAGTAATAATGATGCGGCAACAATACCTAGGAGAAGTTTTGAAAAACGTTTCAACGGAACAGGTTGATACACTAAATCATTTATTGCATGTACTACACGAGCAAATGAAAATTGAAAAAGAAAACTAACAACATGAAAAGGGGATTTATAGTGGATCAACCAATTGGCGTTATAGATTCTGGGGTTGGAGGATTAACAGTAGCAAGTGAACTAATGCGACAGCTTCCGAAAGAAGAATTGATATATCTTGGTGATACGCTCCGTTGTCCATATGGACCGAGAACATGTAAAGAAGTGATTCAATTCACCTGGGAAATGGTAGATTTTATGCTTAGTAAACGCGTGAAAATGTTAGTAGTTGCATGTAACACCGCTACTGCATTCACTTTAGAACAGCTTAGACAAGAATTACCAATACCAGTAATTGGAGTAATAAAACCTGGGGCAAGGGCCGCCATAAAAATGTCGCAAAACTTGCATATAGGTGTAATTGGAACAGAAGGAACGATTAATAGTAAAGCATATCCAAATGCTTTGAAAGATATAAATTCAAACATCCATGTCAATGATTTGGCTTGTACGAGTTTTGTGCCAATGGTCGAGGCAGGGGTATTGGAAGGACCGGAAGCATTTAAAATTGTATCGGATACGTTGACACCGATGAAAGAACAAAATCATATCGATACGCTAATACTCGGGTGTACACACTATCCATTAATTCGGCCGATTATCCAACAGGTTATGGGTGATAAAGTAACACTCATCTCCTCAGGAGAAGAAACAGCCCTACAGGTGAGCACAATATTGGGTTATCAGAAAAAGCTGTTTAATGGCGACAGAGCTCCGATGCATCAATTTTACACAACAGGATGTGTAGAAGTATTCGAAGAAATCGCCAATAAATGGTTTGAAAGGCCAGTAGCTCGTATTGAAAATATTTCTTTAGGTGTAGGCACGAGGAAGTAATTATGAATAAAGTTCATACGTAAAGATCAATATTTAGCGGACGCAGTAGCGCTTTTTTACACGAAAAACATAAACTTAATACTTTAGCGGTCACCAACGCGCTTATTTGTGCACAATCGTTTCTAGCATACATTAAACCGAATAAGGGCACTGGTGTCCGCGTGATCTCTACACTCCATTTTTTTCACTTAC